>DEPC01000021.1 GCA_002358555.1 Hungatella sp. UBA3402
TTTCTTCCTCTGATTTTAATTTTACATTGATGCGGGACATTCCTTTCTTTACCCGAATAAAATCTGAAGAAAATCCAAGCGTCTTTACCCCACGTTCAATCTCATCTCCTGTAAATCCTGCCACAAACCCCAGAGCTGTACTCGGATATCCCAAACTAGCCAGTACTGCTGACACGTTGATTCCCTTTCCCCCATAAAAAATCTTTTCTTCTGCTGTTCTGTTTACACTTCCTGTTGTAAAATGGTCTACCCATACTACATAGTCCAAAGCTGGATTAAATGTCACTGTGTAAATCATATCTATCATCTCTCCCATTTTATAAGAAATTTTATTTCTTGCGTTGACATTATCATATCATGATTGATTTATTTCGTCAAGCATTTTTTAAAAGAAATTTTATTTTTTAAATTAATAAGCATAGAAACCTATTTTCTTTAAGGATAGTTGGTAAAAAAAGACTGAAACACGAATTTGTGCAACAGTCCATTACTATTATTTATATAATTTTATTTGTTTATTGTAATATGAAACATAGCCTCTGTGCTAATAAAATACTATCATTGTCCCAATTTATCCGGTCTGATGGAGTCTTCATGTCTTCTAATATGAGTAGCTGCATCATGGTTACTAACAAACAAAAGCAAGTATAAGGTCTCAATCACCAGCATAGCTGGAATCCGAGAAAACCAGAATTCCCCTGTCAAAAGCTTTTCTCTGGTGGCAGTAATAATCTTGTAATCGCTGATTTCAGCCAGAGGGGACGAAGCATTATTGGTTATAACAATAATTCGTGCTCCATTTTCGTGGGCGCCTTGGGCTAGAGTCAGCAGCCTCCTTGATGTGCCAGAATTGGAAATGATAAGAACGACATCTCTAGGCCCTAAATTATAGGTATGGGCAATCTGTGCTTCCCAAATCGTCCCTGAAACAGAACAAAATCCAAGTTGATTGAACTTAAATGCCCCATCCATTGCCACAGGAATTGTATTTCCTACTGCTGCAAATTGAATAATCCTAGCAGTTTCCAGAATACGCAAAATGGTTTCCAAATTATCTGGCTCCATCATCCCCATAGTTCCTGTCATTTCTGCCATCTTATTGGCAAGAATATTTTGGAGAGATTGAGGCAGATTCTTCCGATTGATTTCATTGGAAACCTGAAGACTGTCCCTCTCCTCCTCCATCACTTCCTTTGCCAAATCAATTTTTAAGCTCTGAAATCCCTTAAATCCACATCTACGACAAAATCGTGATACCGTGGCATCACTGGTATTGCTGGCACGAGCAAGCTGTGCCACTGTCATATCCACTACTTCTTTCTTATGTTCCATAATATAGTCCGCAATTTTTTTTTCCGCATCAAAAAACTGGTCATAAGCGGAACAGATTGTCCCCAAAATACCTTGATTATTCATTTCTCCTATATTCCTATTCATGTAATTTTATTTCATTTTAGCATAACACAGGTATCATTCTTTGTCAAATCATATCATAAGACATCTGCAATTAGTCTTTTTCCAAAACCATGTAATATTTTATTTATTGTATATACAATTCCGAGACGAATTGATGCAATAAGCGACATATTTTATCTTAAATAGCCTGCATTATAGCGGTCAACTTCTGATGAATTTATACAATTAAATGCAAAAGACTAATTACAGATTATATAATGTCTGCTTGATAGATATTGTAACATATGATATGATTAAAAAAACAGAACATAAGTTTGCAAAAAATTTTCGTTAAAAACTTCCTGCTTTTTACTGTTCAAAGTACTTAATAGAGCCTTTCGAGCAATCGCTCCCAACTGTTTTCTGTAGGTATGTATGATAATAAAAGACAATGCGTTGCATTTCCAGCTATGATAAAGGAACATATTTTATATACAAAGGGGAGAATACCATGTACAAACTAATTACATGTGATTTAGATGAGACTTTACTGAATGATGAACATAACATTTCCAAAGAAAATTTGCAAGCAATTAAAGCTGCTTCCAAATTAGGTGTTAAATTTGTGCCAACCACAGGACGAGGATATAATTCTGTAAGAAATACGTTAGAAAAACTCGGTCTTGCAGACCAAGAACAAGAATACGTGATTTCCTATAATGGAGGAGCAATTACCGAAAATAAGGGAGAACGGCTGTTGCACTTTGACGGAATTTCCTTTGAACTGGCTCAAAAGCTTTATTGTCGGGGACTGCAGTATAATGTTAATATCCATGTATATACAAAGGATATGGTTTATATCTATAGTTTTTGGTCCAATGATATCTCCGATTTATCTAAACGGATGCCAGTTACCGAAATTTTTGATAAAAATTTGGATTTTTTGAAAGGACAAGATATTGTTAAGCTGTTGTATGTCAATACCGATTATTCGTACTTAAAGCAGATAGAATCTGAACTAAAGGATTTGACAAAAGAACTTGATATCAGCTATTCTTCCAATCGCTTTATGGAATTCAACCATAAAGGGGTCAATAAAGGTGCTGGATTATTGTCTCTTGCAAAGCTACTGGAAATTCCGCTAGAGGAAACGATTGCCATTGGGGATAATTTTAACGATTTATCTATGATTCGTGCAGCAGGAATTGGAGTAGGAGTCCAAAATATGGTTGAAGAAATAAAGCCTATATGTGATTATATCACAAAAGCTACGAACAATGAAAGTGCTGTGGCAGAAGTAATCCAAAAATTTATTTTTGGTGAAAAAGCTATATAAAAAAGGAGGTCGTTTTGAGAACAATATGGATTTTCTAGAAATGATAAAACAGTTGTACTCTGTAGAAAAAGTAAAAGGGTATGCGGAACATGAAATTAACTTTGTGAAAGAGCTTTTTGGCACCCTTCCCCAGATAATAGAAGATTTCTGGCGTATAGCAGGATGTACAGAAGAACTCCACTATGGTCAAGACCACTGGATAACTCCAGATAATTTCCGCAAATCGAGCTGGCTGAGAGACAGTGATTATCTCATATTGTTAAATGAAAACCAAGGAGTCTGTCAAGCAGGAATCCACAAATCTGATTTGGAAAAAACTAACCCTCCAGTATATGTAAGTACAGTAGATGGAAAAAACTGGACCTTATGTGCCAAGACAGCCAGTGAGTTTTTGCAGGCGGCATTGGCTTATCAGGCAGTATTTACTTTTGAGTATAATCCAGAGGCTTTTTTCTGGTTTACACAGGAAGAAGTACAGATAGTTCAGTCAAGACTTGAGAAGAAACCCTTTGAGCTTCATGGATGGATAGATATCGATTTGAGCTTTTATAGTAATGCCCCTGACAATATGGTTGTAATTATGGATTGTGAAGATGTACAGGTTCTCTATGGAGCTGCCAGTGAAAAAGGATACCAAAAACTAATGGAGGTTATGGAAGGGCTTGGTGAGGCATAACTATGGGAGACAGAGTATTTACTCCTGATGAAGAAAAAGTCCTGCAAGATATTGGAATAAGGTTTACCGTTCAGCCTGGACATCTGATATATTTGAAGGGTGATATGGCAGATAAGGTTTACTATATTATAAAGGGCAGAGTGCGGATTTTTGAAAATCTATATTCAGGTCGCGAGATGACCATTGATGTGGTAGAGGCAGGGCGTATTTTCGGAGAATCTGCTTTTTTGGAGAATCGTATACGGCCTGTCTGTGTTCAGGCAGTTAATAAAGTTACTTTGATTTCTTTTCGCATGGTAGATGTTCTTCCCTATTTTCGGAGCAAAGCTGAGTTTCCCCTTCATTTTCTCCAGCTTTGTTCCAATACCATAGACCATTTGACTGTCCGAATGGAAGAACAATGTTTATTAGACAGATATGGAAAGGTAGCCAGTTATATTTTAGATGAGACAGCACCTGATTCCGTGGAAAAAGGAACGGCAGGCGGTATCCTTCCTTATACTCATGAGGATCTATCCATTACTTTAGGGCTAAATCGGTCTACAATAACCACTGTTTTAAAAAGGTTTGAGGAAAAGGGCTGGCTGGAAAGGGGATATCGATATATCAAGATTCTCAATCGTCAAGCTCTGGAAAAAGTGATAGAACAACAAAAAAATGGTGATTTTTATTAAGATTGTTGTATATGCAACAATCTTTCTTTTTTCCTTGATTATAATAAAAAACAGTTAGACAAAATGAAATCAAAAATCTGCCTGGCCTGTGCAAATAAAAAAGAAGATGTTTGGCAGTATTCAGGCATAGAATGGAGGACGAGATGAAAAAATTAGAAATGTTATTCTACATACTGGCCGGAAATATCTTGTTGGCATTTGCTGTATGCGCATTTGTAGTTCCAAATGGATTTATGTTGGGAGGCTCCACAGGAATTGCCTTAGTGGTTCAGTCCTGGATACCAGTGCCAATTTCAGTCATCACAGCAGTTATCAATTTATCATTGTTTTTTCTAGGTTATATTTTTTTAGGAAAAAAATTTGCCATGACTTCCTTGTTCTCAACCATACTTTACCCTGTTATTTTAGGTATTTTTGAAAAATTGCCAATGGGGGAATGGTTTTCTGGAGATATCCTACTTTCTGCTGTATTTGCAGGAGTGCTGATGGGAGGAGGAATTGGTCTAGTCATTCGTGCTGGAGGCTCCACAGGGGGAATGGATATTCCACCATGTATTTTACAGAAATTAAAGGGAATCCCTGTAGGAAACTCTATGGTATGCTTTGATATCGTCATTCTTGGCCTACAGATTTTGAGGGGAGGTTGGAATGGCATCCTCTATGGAATCGTAGTAATTGTTCTGACATCAGCAGTGATGAATAAAACCCTCCTTTCTGGAGAACAAAAAATTGAGCTGATTATTATCTCACCTCATTATGATGAAATCTGTAAAGCTGTTTTAAATGAATTGGACAGTGGCATGACCTTTTTAAATATTGAAACTGGCTATCGCAATGAGGCACAGAAAGCGATATTTAGTGTGGTCCATGCAAAACAGTATCCTGTATTTCGAGATAAGGCTTTGTCCATTGACCCTAATGCATTTATTGTAGCTGCTCCAGTAATGAATGTAAATGGACGAGGCTACAGTCTGCCAAGATAATAATTATCTTGTATTGATAATCAAAAATGGAATAACAAAGATTAAATAATACTCTTTAAGCATGATATTTCATACAACCTAAGCATTTGACCTCTGTAAATCTATGGTTTACAATCTGTAGAGAAGATATAATCAGAGTTTTTAGATAGCGATAAGCCAGAGAATCATGATAAAAAAGAGGAGGTAAGATTATACAGTATATAAGATTGGGAAAATCCGATTTAAATGTATCTCGCATTTGTATGGGGTGTATGGGATTTGGAGAAAGCGGGAATGGCCAACATTCATGGACAATCAATGAGACAGAGTCCCGAAAAATTATCAAGAGAGGATTAGAACTGGGAGTCAACTTTTTTGATACTGCCATTGCCTATCAAAGTGGAACCAGTGAACAATATGTAGGCAGGGCGCTCAAGGATTTTTCAAGCCGTGACAAGGTAGTTGTAGCAACCAAGTTCTTACCAAGAACACAAGAAGAAATCGAATCTGGAATAACAGGGCAGCAGCATATTGAGAGAATGATAAATAAAAGTCTTGAAAATCTTGGTATAGATTATGTAGATTTATATATTTATCATATGTGGGATTATCAGACTCCTCTCTATGATATTTTGGAAGGACTTAACCGTATCGTGAAGGCAGGAAAAGCACGTTATATTGGTATTTCCAACTGTTATGCCTATCAACTGGTCAAAGCTAATGCATTGGCGGAGAGGGAAGGATTTACAAAATTTGTGTCAATACAGGGACATTATAACTTAATTTTCCGAGAAGAAGAACGAGAAATGGCAAAACTATGCCAGGAGGACAATATAGCCATGACTCCCTACAGTGCATTGGCTGGCGGCCGCCTAGCAAAACGACCTGGAGAACTATCCAAACGACTTGCAGAAGACAGCTATGCAAAACTTAAATATGATGGAACTGCAAAAGAGGATGGCAAGATTATCAGTCGTGTGGCAGAATTAGCAGATAGACATAACGTATCTATGACAGAAATTTCCCTGGCATGGCTTTTGACAAAGGTTACTTCCCCAATCGTGGGAGCAACGAAATTTCACCATATAGAAGGAGCCGCAAACGCTGTAGAATTAAAATTATCTAACGAGGAGATAATTTATCTGGAGGAGCCTTATGTTCCTCACAATCTAGTAGGCGTTATGGCGCAAAATACATCTGACGCTTCAAAAGAAACTCATGTATGGTCAACCGGAAATCAAAAAATCTGATATGCTTCTATCAATTAAGAAGCAGGGATAAAATATGTATTTCCTGTTGAAAAAATGGAAGGAAATATGGGCCAGAATTTGTGAGAGATTTTTCATGAATTCTGGCAGTTTATTTTTATAAGTTTTTTAAGTTTGGAAGTTTTTCTTGGAGCGATTGGGGTTATTGACAAGGAAGAATGTTTAGGATATAATATTTTGAATGTATTAACTGGCAATTCATAAAAAATATTAGTAAGGAATTAATGGGAGGTAACTCGGGCTATGGCAGAGAAAAAGAACATTTTAACGTATGCAGGTTTGAAACAATACGAGGATGAACTTCAGAATCTGAAGGTAGTAAAAAGGAAAGAAGTGGCCCAGAAGATTAAAGAAGCCAGAGAACAGGGGGATTTGTCTGAAAATGCAGAGTATGATGCTGCTAAGGACGAACAGAGAGATATTGAGCTTCGCATCGAAGAATTGGAAAAACTTCTTAAAAATGCGGAAGTAGTTGTGGAAGATGAAATCGATTTAGAGAAAATTAATATTGGCTGTAAAGTAAAAGTTCTTGAGATTGACGAGGACGAGGAGATGGAGTTTCGGATAGTTGGTTCTACAGAAGCTAACAGCCTTCAGAACAAGATTTCTAATGAATCTCCAGTTGGCCAGGCATTGCTTGGCAGAAAAGTTGGAGATGTGGTAGATGTAGAAACCCAGGTCGGAATTATCCAATACAAGGTCCTAGAGATTCAGAGAGTTTCATAATATTGTGACGAAAAAGGAGTGGGAGAATTGGGAGAGCATCAAAATCAAGGTCAGGCACAGACCCAGGAGGACTTAAATCATTTGTTAAAGGTACGCAGAGAGAAATTAGCGCAGCTTCAGGAGGAAGGAAAAGACCCATTTAAGATTACAAAGTATGATGTAACTGCACATAGTATGGATGTGAAGGAACATTTTTCTGAATGGGAGGGCCGAGAAGTATCTATGGCAGGACGTATGATGTCAAAACGTGTCATGGGGAAAGCCTCTTTCTGTAATATCCAGGATTTAAAGGGCAGTATTCAGTCTTATGTAGCTAGAGACAGTATTGGAGAAGAATCTTATAAAGAGTTTAAAAAACTGGATATCGGAGATATTATCGGGTTGACGGGCACTGTATTTACTACAAAGACCGGAGAGATATCCATACATGCTACTTCTGTAACCTTGCTCTCCAAAAGCCTTCAAGTTCTTCCAGAAAAATATCATGGACTTACTAATACGGATGTGCGATATCGTCAAAGATACACAGATTTAATCATGAATGAGGAAGTGAAAAAGACCTTTGTGATGCGCTCTAAGATTATCAGCAGCATTAGACGATATCTGGATAATCTAGGATTCTTAGAAGTGGAAACTCCTATGCTGGTAAGCAATGCAGGTGGAGCAGCAGCAAGACCATTTGAGACACATTATAATGCATTAGATGAGGATGTAAAACTGAGAATTTCTCTGGAATTGTATTTAAAGAGATTGATTGTAGGCGGCATGGAAAAAGTCTATGAGATTGGAAGAGTATTTCGGAATGAAGGTTTGGATACCAGACATAATCCAGAGTTTACCTTGATGGAATTATATCAAGCCTATACGGATTATCATGGTATGATGGACCTTACTGAAAATATGTTTCGGCATGTAGCCCAGGAGGTATGCGGTACTACAAAGATTCCTTATGCAGAGGTGGAGATTGACCTTGGAAAGCCCTTTGAACGGCTGACTATGATTGATGCCATTAAAAAATATACTGGTATTGATTTTGAACAGATTAAAACGACAGAAGAACCAAAGAACTTGGCAGATAAAAAGAATGTACACTATGAAGCACATCATGAAAGAGGAGATATTATTAACCTGTTCTTTGAGGAGTTTGTAGAAGAGCATCTGATTCAGCCCACATTTATTATGGACCATCCAGTAGAAGTATCACCTCTTACCAAAAGAAAGCCAGATAAACCAGAACTGGTAGAACGTTTTGAACTTTTTATCTATGCCAGAGAAATGTGTAATGCTTATTCAGAACTCAATGACCCCATTGACCAGAGAGAGCGATTTAAAGCTCAAGAGGCAGCTTTGGCAGCAGGAGATGAAGAAGCCAACACTACAGATGAAGACTTCTTGAATGCTCTAGAGATTGGGATGCCACCTACAGGTGGAATTGGGTATGGGATTGACAGATTGGTGATGTTACTGACAAATTCGCCAGCAATACGAGATGTGTTGTTGTTCCCGACGATGAAAACGCTTGGCGGAAAAGACCAGTAAAATCAAGGGTTTGCGGACTTAAAG
>DEPC01000004.1 GCA_002358555.1 Hungatella sp. UBA3402
ATTGTGATTTGATGATTTTTAAGGGTCAGCAGAATAATATTATTATGAAACACTTTCCCGCAAATCAAGCTGCAAAATACTAAACTTTATTCCTGTTTCGTTCTCGATTTCCTTTTGCAAGGTATCTGCAAATTCCACAAAGCTTTCATTCGCCATCACATGTAAAAGATTAATATTCCTATCTTCAATACGTTCCTTATCCTGATTTATGCAAAGCTGCAATCCGCGTCCTACGTTTTGTCCTGCTGTCAAGGTCTTTTCTGTTCAATCAATGTACAGACTTGAAATACATTCGGATTATCCCACCCTTCTTTAAGAGCAGAATGCGAAAAAATAAACCGCATTGGACAGCTCCAAAAGCCTATTTCTTTTTTTTATTTGTCTGAGGATATTCTTCCCGTATCTGGTCAATAAGGTATTCCATAATCTGTTTCTTTAAATATACATCAAATCCTAAAGCACAGATAAAGGAAAATAGTTGCAGATATTCTTGGTCAGCTCGTTGGGAGGAAGATTCTTTGCGGTCTGCCTTTGCAGGGCTAGATTGAAAGCAGCCTTGACGAGAACAGCTTTCGCAAGGAGAATTTGCATTCTGAGAGATACCTTCTGACTTGTCTTGGAAGGTTTCCATGGCTGAGTGGAATTTTCGTGTGATATCTTCTTTAAGGCGCTTCATCTGCTCTTTTTCTAAAGAAAACATTTCTTGGTAGATATCTTCTAAAGATCTATCACTATGATTGACACCCATATCATTTTCTGCCTTCTGTCGATATCCTTCGGCTGTGGACGAAACCTTATCAGGGGCAAAATGTTCCTCTGTAATGGGAGCAAATAAAGTTTCAATATCATGAAAGGACAACATGTTTTTGAAATAATAGATAAAAATAAGGAGGAGTATATGCTCCTTAGTGTATTTTTTCTTGCTGGGTGGCGGAAGAAGATTGTTTTTGGCATAGTTGTTAATCATAGTTTTAGTAAGTACTTTATCTTCTGGATAGCGCTTAGATTTTTCCAGCCGTTCATCCATAAATGTAGTCAACTGGTCCATATACAAAGGAATATCAGGAATTTGCTCTGGTTTTACATAGTCCAATGAATCTAGTCGAGAAAGGATTTCCCGCAGTAATTCTTTATTTGATTTCATTTTTTCACCTCAATGGTTATTATATAGTTTTGTCAAAAGGATAGCAAGCGAAATCACCATAAATATTAAGAAACTATAAAATTATAGAAAAATTCTTGTATTTTGAGAAAAATATCTTTATAATAATCAGATAGTTAATTAACTAATTATTAGCCAGCTAATAATTAGCAGAGAGAGGGTGGACTTTATGATGGGTAAGCTCCGACAACGGTGTAGTACAGAGGAATTTAAATTGGTAGAAAAATATATACGAACCAATCGAAGACACAGAAAAATTTTAGAACAGGAGTTGAACTTTACAAGGGTATATCGAAGCCAGCATCAATTATTGATGTTTATTGCAGATAATCCTAATGTATCTCAGAAAGAATTGGCTAGGCTGTATGGGGTTTCGACAGCTACGATTGCTGTATCCTTAAAAAAATTGGAGCAGGGCGGGTATATCCGCCGAGAAGTAGACTCCAAGGATAATCGGTACAATCAGATTTGTCTCACACAAAAGGGTATGGCAACCGTAGAACAGAGCATCAGTATTTTTGAAAATCTGGAGCGAACTATGTTTCAGGGGTTTTCCAAAGAAGATTTTAAGAAAATGGGCGAGCTTTTGGACCGAATGTACAAAAATATGGAAGATTATTTACAGAAAAAATGAAATAGGCCGACAAGCCGAATTGTGAACCAGTGGCGATTATGAGAACATCAAAGGCACAGAATAATCCACGTTCACAGAGGGCTGGCGCAATATCCGAAGTTACATGAATGTCTAGAAACAAGAAAGAGAGGATTTGTAAGTGAAGAGATATATGAAGTATATCAAACCATATCAGGCAGCGTTTATTTTAGCGCCTCTATGTATGTTGACAGAAGTATTTGGCGAAATTATGCTGCCAAAGCTAATGTCTTTGATTGTCAATTATGGGGTAGCACAAAGAAATATGTCTTATATCATTGGCATTGGATTAGTGATGATAGTGACAGCAGCATTTATGGCTTTGGGAGGTATTGGAGGGGCCTATTTTTCTTCCAAGGCATCTATCTGTTTTACCAGCGACTTAAGAGAGGCGTTATTTGCAAAGGTTCAAAATTTCTCTTTTAAGAATATTGACCAGTACAGCACTGGCTCTCTTGTAACCAGATTGACGAATGATATTCAGCAGGTACAGAATGTAACCATGATGGGGCTGCGGATGATGTTTCGTGCACCAGGAATGTTAATTGGTGCTCTAATTATGGCCTTTATCATGAATAAACGATTAGCAGTAGTAATTTTGGTGGTAATTCCGTTTCTTGCTCTGGCGATTGCTGGAATTTTGATGACTGCATTTCCAAGATTTACTGTGATGCAGAAAAAACTGGACCGTTTGAATTCTGGAATCCAAGAGTCCTTAACCAATGTTCGGGTCATCAAATCCTTTGTTCGGGAACAATTTGAAGAAGAAAAATTCAAAGATATGAACCAAGATTTAAAAGAGAACAGTTTAAGGGCTATGAATATTGTAATCACCACTATGCCTGTGATGATGTTGGCTATGAATATCACTACATTGGCTGTGGTCTGGTATGGAGGAAATATTATCATTGCCGGACAGATGCAGGTAGGTGATTTAACTGCATTTACAACTTATATTGTACAGATTCTTATGTCGTTGATGATGCTTTCTATGGTGCTGCTCCAAAGTTCTAGAGCCATGGCCTCCATTAAAAGAATCAATGAAGTTATGGATACGGAGATTGATTTGACTGATGAGACAGCTTCCAGAAAAGAATTGTTAGTGGAAAAAGGAAAGGTAGAATTCCAAGATGTAAGCTTCAGCTATCATGAAGAAGCTGACGAAAAAGTCCTAGAGCATATCACATTTACAGCAGAACCTGGACATACGATAGGAATTATCGGAGCCACAGGAAGCGGTAAGACTACATTAGTGCAGTTGATTCCTCGGCTATATGATGTAACTTCTGGTCATGTGTTGGTAGATGGAGTTGATGTGAGAGAGTATTCCCTTCGCAATTTAAGAGAAGGCGTAGGAATGGTACTACAAAAAAATGTACTGTTTTCTGGAAGTATTGAAGAAAATCTACAGTGGGGAAATGAAAATGCTTCTATGGAGGAGCTTCGGGCAGTAGCAGAAAGCGCTCAGGCTGATGGATTTATCACTTCCTTTTCAAATGGCTACAGTACAGACTTAGGGCAAGGAGGAGTCAATGTGTCAGGAGGACAGAAACAAAGGCTTTGTATTGCCAGAGCATTATTGAAACGCCCCAAGATTTTGATTTTAGATGACAGCACTAGTGCAGTAGATACTGCTACAGAGGCAAAGATACGAGAATGTTTTGCCACAACATTAAAGGAAACCACAAAAATTATTATTGCTCAGAGGATTGGTTCTGTGGAAGAGGCAGACCAGATTCTAGTATTAGACGAGGGGAAAATTGTAGGCATGGGAAATCATCAGGAGCTGATGGAAGGTTGTCAGGCTTACCAAGAAATCTATTATTCACAGAGAGACCGTGAAAAGGAGGTAAGCGCATCATGATGAAAAATGAACAGGAAAGAGCAGAAAGTCTAAAGCGGCGGTATGGAAGAGCAGTACCTGTGCGGGGAGGAGGCCCTATGGGTCCAGGCCATGGACCAGGCAGGCGCAGACCAATGGCAAAGGGAAACCCAAAGAACAGTAAGGAGACTGTAAAACGACTACTTGGATATCTGAATGAAGATAAAGGAAAAATGGTACTGGCATTTTTCTGTGTCATTGTCAATACAGTAGCTTCTCTAGCAGGCTCTTATATGCTAAGACCTATTATCAATCAGTATATTGTACCTCTGGACGGAAGCCAAGGGGATGTAGCAGGCTTGGCAAAAGCTCTACTCGTTTTGGCAGGGGTATATGCAGCAGGGGTATTTGCCAATTATGCCCAGGCAAAGGTTATGCTGACAGTGGCACAGAGTGCACTACAAAAAATCAGAAACGATTTATTTACGAAAATGCAGACATTGCCAGTCCGTTTTTATGATACAAACAATAATGGCGATTTGATGAGCCGTTTTACCAATGATGTGGATACTGTAGGACAGATGTTGTCAAACACGTTAGTTCAGCTATTTTCTGGAGCATTGAGCATCATTGGCACTCTTGTTTTGATGCTGTACACCAATGTCTACTTAACTATTATTACAGTTTTAATGGTTCCTTTGATGATGAAGGCAGGAGGAGCAGTAGCAAGAAGAAGTCAAAAATATTTTACAGCTCAGCAGACCTCTCTAGGAGCAGTCAACGGTTATGTGGAGGAGACAATTACTGGGCAGAAGGTAGTAAAAGTATTCTGTCATGAAGATATCGCCAGAGAAGAATTTGGAATTTTGAACAGAGATTTAAGGGATAATCAAATTAAGGCCCAGTTTTTCGGTGGAATCATGGGGCCAGTTATGGGAAATTTAAGTCAAGTCAATTATTCTCTTACTGCCTGTATTGGAGGATTGTTATGTGTATGGAAAAATTTCGATGTGGGAGGATTGACGGTATTTTTAAACTTTTCTAGGCAGTTTAGCAGACCTATCAATGAAATTTCCATGCAAGTGAGCAATGTATTTTCCGCATTAGCAGGAGCAGAACGAGTATTTGCAGTCATGGACGAAGATCCAGAGCCAACCAATGATAAAGATGCCATGATACTTGAACCAATGAAAGGGCATGTGATTTTGGACCATGTGACATTTGGGTATAATCCAGATAAAATAATTTTAAAAAATATTAGTCTTTATGCAAAACCAGGACAAAAGATTGCATTTGTCGGCTCTACTGGAGCTGGAAAAACAACTATCACCAATCTGCTGAATCGGTTTTATGATATTCAGTCAGGAACAATTACCATTGACGGGATAGATATCAAACATATAGAGCGAGGAAATTTAAGACAAAATATAGCTATGGTACTTCAGGATACCCACCTTTTTACTGGAACTGTCAGAGAAAATATCCGATATGGAAGATTGGATGCTACCGATGAAGAGGTGATTCAGGCAGCAAAAACAGCATCTGCTCATTCCTTTATTATGAGACTTCCTCAAGGGTATGATACTATGCTAGAGGGAGATGGCGCTAATTTAAGTCAAGGACAAAGACAGTTGTTAAATATTGCAAGAGCTGCCATTTCAAAAGCGCCGATTCTGATTCTAGATGAGGCTACCAGCTCTGTGGATACCAGAACAGAAAAGCATATAGAGCATGGTATGGACCGACTTATGGCAGACCGGACTACCTTTGTTATTGCTCACCGTCTTTCTACAGTACGCAATGCCAATGCTATTATGGTCTTAGAACAGGGAGAAATTATTGAGAGAGGAGACCATGAAGAACTACTAGAAATGAAAGGGAGATATTATGAACTGTATACTGGGATAAAGGAATTGGATTAACCAGTTGTGCCTGCTCTCTGCTGAATATCTGGCAGAATTTTCAGAATGTATCGTTGTTTTATCGAAATAGAGATGGCTTTCTAGTGATAGTTCCTAGAAACTGCCAGTTATCAGCTGCAGCGAAGTCGCAGGCACAGCCTTCGCTGCAGTACCAGCAAAACAGATTAAGTTTTAGTCTTGTCCATTTGCTCCTAAAAATGGTCTTCCTGTGAATACTGCTACAGAGCGAGGACGCAAAATAAAATCGCTGTCGATTCGGACTTCCTGCCCTTGAGGGTAAGTATATCGGCCCTGCCCGTCACCATAAGTATTAACACTTAAATACCATGCACCTCGGTGATGGAGATTAGGAAGGGTAATGAGAGTATCCTCCCAATTGGGATTAACAGAAACATACACAAGGTCATCATGACCTTTTTCACGGTCATATCCAGCAAAACTGACTGACAAAGTCTTGGCATTCTTGGGAATACTCCAGTCGCTTGCATCGGTATTATGTGTATGCAGAGGTTCCATACCACAAACAGCATTGGGAAGTTTTCGTCGGATAACCGTGTGCTCATGGCGATAATGAATCATGAAACGAAAAAATTCAAATAACTCGTGGTTTTTCTCCAAGAGATTCCAGTCTAACCAGGAGATTTCATTGTCCTGGCAGTAACTATTGTTATTGCCATACTGGGAATTGCCAAACTCGTCACCAGCCAAAAACATAGGGGTGCCACGACTACACATTAATACTGCACAGGCATTTCGTATCATACGAAAACGCAACTTCAGTATATCAAGATTATCGGTATCACCCTCAATTCCACAATTCCAGCTCCGATTGTCGTCAGAACCATCTGTATTGTTCCAACCATTGCTTTCATTATGCTTTTGATTATAAGAATATAAATCATACAACGTAAATCCATCATGGCATGTCAGGAAGTTGATGCAGGAATTATATCCAGCATAATTACTTTTGTAGTCTGTAAAAAAACCGCCATATAAGTCGCTGGAACCAGAAATACTCCAAGCTGCATCCCAGGAAGCCCAGAAGTCTCCTTTTAGATAAGAACGAAGACTGTCTCGATATCTTCCATTCCACTCAGCCCAGCGTTTGTTTGCTGGAAAACGCCCCACCTGGTACATTCCTCCAGCATCCCAAGCTTCGGCAATTAACTTTACATTGCTTAAAAGGGGGTCATAAGCTAAGCTTTTTAAAAGGGGTGGATTGTTCATTGGAGAACCGTCTTCATTTCTCCCTAAAATACTGGCAAGGTCAAACCGGAATCCATCAACGCGGAAATTGATAGTCCAATAGCGTAAACATTCCAATATCATCTGTTGCACAATGGGATGGTTACAGTTTAAAGTATTGCCACAACCACTAAAATTATAGTAATTGCCGTCAGGAGTCAACATATAATACATTTTATTATCAAGCCCCTTAAAACAGAAAACAGGGCCTTGTTCATTGCCTTCAGCAGTATGATTAAATACCACATCAAGAATAACTTCAATATCATTGTCATGAAGAGCTTTAATCAGTTCTTTCAACTCAGTTCCTTCTCTGTTATATTCAGCAGAAGTTGCATAACTTGCATTTGGAGCAAAAAAACTTACGGTATTGTAACCCCAATAATCCAGAAGTAATTTCCCATCTACTTCGCGAGAATTCATATTTTCATCAAATTCAAAAATAGGCATCAATTCTACTGCATTGATTCCCAGAGTTTTTAAATAGGGAATTTTTTCTTTTAGTCCTTCAAAGGTTCCCTTATGAGTTACATTTGAAGATGGGTGGCAGGTAAAACCTCTTACATGCAGTTCATAGATAATTAAGTCACACAGTTCCTTTGATGACTGAGGGGCCTCGCCCCAATCAAAAATGTCTTTAATTACTTTAGCATGATAGGTTTTCTTTTTCTTTTTCCCCCATGTGTCTTGCCCAGTTACAGCAACTGCATAAGGATCCAACAAAATATGACGTTTGTCAAATAGCATTCCCTCCTCTGGGTCGTAAGGACCATCAATACGATAGGCATACTCAAATGCTTCGATATCCAACTCATACACAATCATAGAGTAGACATCTCCAATTTTGTAGGATTCAGGAAATGGAAGAATCGCAAAAGGTTCCTCTTCATCTCTATGGAACAGTAAAAGCTCACAAGATGTACCATTATGGGTATGGACTGTAAAGTTTACACCATTTGGCAACGCCATAGCGCCATTTACATCAAATAAACCAGGGCGCACGGAAAATCCAGCCACTTTTCCCATAGGAGTAAAAGGAACAGGGTGGTCCAGAAGGTATTTCTGAGTGTAAGGTATCAAGGTCGTCCTCCTGTCTTTTCTGATTAGTTAACAGTTCAAGTATTTGAAGTGTTATGATTAGTGAGTTAAAAAGTAATTGATTCACTTCCTATTATATACAGTTTGGAAAAGCCCGTCAAACTATATTTGTTGGAAAAGATAAATTATAGTTTAAAAATCAGAAATGGCAAAATACTTGACCATTAACGGTAACATAAATATAATAAGTTTAAAAAACTATATGTTATTGCAGGGAGACCGATTTCTTAGAAATATTTCATCGGCTAGGGAGGATAGCTATGATAAATTTAGAAAAGATAAAACAGAGAAAAAAGGATTTGCATTTGACGAATCAGGAACTTGCAGAAAGGTCGGGAGTTCCTTTAGGTACTATCAACAAAATATTCAGTGGAGCAACAAAGTCTCCTAAGTATAATACTATGCAGGCTTTGGAAACCGTTCTAGGAATGTATTTTTATTATGATGCAGATGGGCCTTATATTAGCTATGTAAAAGAGGCTAGAGGAAGTTATGATATTCATGGGGAATATACCATGAAAGATTATTATGCCCTTCCAGATTATGTCCGAGCAGAATTGATAGATGGGCGATTTTATTATATACCGTCTCCTGGAAGACAACATCAGGAACTGTTAGGAGAGTTATACTATTTTATAAAAGATTACTTTCGGAAAAAAGGAGAAAAAGGTAACGTCTATCTCTCCCCTTTTGATGTCTGTCTGGATAGAGATGAAAAGACAGTTGTACAACCAGATTTGTGTATTGTAAGCCAAATGGGAAATTTGAATGAAAATGGCTTGAAAGGAATTCCTGATTTTATTGCAGAAATCATATCTAACAGTACTGCGAAAAAGGATTATACTTTGAAACTTAAGAAATATTGGAATGCAGGAGTGAAAGAGTATTGGATTATTGACCCTTTAAAGGAACGAATTGTTACCTATCTATTTCAGGAGGAAGATATGGATATGAGAATATATAGATGGAAAGACCAGGTACCAATGGGGATTTATAATGATTTGATAGTTGATTTTGGAGGTTTCTAGTATGGAGAAAAGAAAGTTGAATCGAACTGATAAAGTAAGAGAATATGTAGATTCTGTAATTGAGAGAATCCCAGATAAAACTATGAGAAAAGAAACATTTGTACATTTATATGGAGTTTCCCAGGCATGTGCCATGATTGCTATGAGAAGGAAACAGGATACAGAACTGGCTGTCATAGCTGGAATGCTCCATGATATCTGGACATATTCTAAAATGGATTCCAGAGAACATGCACATAAGGGAGCAGGCATGGTACGAGAAATTTTGGAATCTATGAATATTTTTGAAGAGAAGGAGATAGAGATAGTCTGTCATGCCATTTATCATCATAGTGGCAAGGCAATCTATCAGCAGCCTTTTGATGAAGTCTTGAAAGATGCAGATGTACTTCAGCATTGCATGTATAACCCACAAAAAGAACCAACTGTAAAAGATTATGCCAGATGTGAACGATTAAAACAAGAGTTTGGATTGGAATAATGGATAAGTCTGTTTTACCATAATCTGTTAAAAACCTGTTGATAAATAGAAAATGCCAAGTTATAATATAGTTTATTTGTGCAAAAGTGGTAAAATTGGCAGACGGGCAAGACTAAAGCGAAAAGGCGTTTTCAGAACATATGATAAGAATTTGACTTCTAGCGGACAACGAAGAAAGGAGAAAAAATGGATATATCTGAGTTAAAAACAGAAAGGCTGATAATAAGACAATTTAGAGAATATGATTTGAGAACTATCTATAAAATTTTTTCAGATAGAAAAATCAACCATTTTCTTCCATGGTTCCCTTTAAAGACAATGGAAGAAACAAAGGATTTTTATGAAAGCCATTTAAAAAATAAAACTCATGAAAATAGCACTCTCTACTATGCAATTTGTCTGAAAACAGATAATATTCCTATTGGTTATATTAATATCACTATAAATGATAGTTATGATTTGGGTTATGGTCTTTGTGAAGAATTTTGGCATAATGGTATTGTAACAGAGGGTGGAAGAGCAATGATTGCTCAGTTGGAAAAGAATCATATTCCATATATCACTGCAACTCATGATGTAAATAACCCAAAGAGTGGAGAAGTGATGAAGCGCTTGGGTATGAAATACTGCTATTCCTATGAGGAACAGTGGCAGCCTAAGGATATTTTGGTTACTTTCCGTTTATACCAATTAAATCTTGATGAGCAGAAAGACAGAATTTATAAGAAGTATTGGGAAAATTCGTCAGTTCATTATATAGAACATATAGATTCTTAGCCCAGCTAGGAGTATAGAATTATGACTTAATCCAACTTTAAAGTTCTTTGATTCAAAAATGCTTAGAAGGAGCAGAGATGGACAAGATAAATTTGATAATAAAACCTCATCATCTTTTAGATATCTTTAAATTATATGGGAAAGGAATAGAAAGATTTGTTCCTAATGAAACATATAATCATAATTTTTATCTTATTGGAAATGCAGTGATTGAGGACAAAATAAATAAGGTTACATTTACTTATGGTTGTGATGATATCTGTAAACCTTGTGTTTGCTTGAAACATGGTATTTGTGAAGATACATTTCTTTATAAAGAAATTGTTTATAACAAAAACAGCTATAATGAAAGGTTAGATAAAAGATTAATTGATATATTAGATTTAGATCTTTGTAAGATATATGAATTTTCTTATATTATCTATCTATTTCACACCAAAGTGGATTTGGAATTGATTAATTTTGTTTGGAATAGTAATACATGTGGTGAGAATGAGTCACGATATGAGTATATAGAAAAAGGATTAGATAAGTATATAATAAAATATGGTTTGTCTATGTAGCTAATGAAAATTATTAAATGAACTCGTTGTTCTAGTTAAGCAGAAGTAACACTCCGAAGAAGGCTTCTCTTAGTCCTGCGGCTTTGGAGCCAGTAACATGAAGTCCCCTCCAACTCTGTTAAAAGCAGGAAAACTCTGATTGGCAGCTATGCGCCCTTAAAACTGCCAGCCACCAGTCTTTTTCCGTGCGTTAATTCTGCTTACAACCTTTAACTAGCACAACAAGTTAAATTATGTTTCATCTTTTGGAGCAGTTTCCTGTGATGGACTAGAAATAACAGGTTCAGCCTTTGCATGTCCTTTTTTGCGTCTTTTCACCTGTCTTTTGGTAAAGAAAACCATAGCTGATACAACGGCGACAAAAGGTATCCAGATAGGGCTTCCAGCAACCAACATAATAAATAAAGATATCATGGTATCAGAGATTTTTTTAATATTTTTGGAAAATCCTTTTTCAATCCTTTGCCATACTGTTTCAGGAGCTGTAGGAGTAAAGGTAGTAGGAGTTACTTCCTGAATAGAAATCTCAATGGTACTATATTCTACTTGATTGTCATAGAGCTTTAATTGAGATTCCATGGATTCCAATTCATAGCGGATTTCGGAAAGATGTTGTTCCAGAACAATGACTGCTTCTAAGGTATCAGCTTTTTCAAGAAGATCCCAAATACGCTCCTGTTCTACAGACAAAGTTTTCTTTCTGCTTTCCAAGTCGCTGTATAATAAGGTGACATCTTGAGTGGATTCCGATTTGTTAGTGACATTGCCATTCCCTTCTACAGTTGCAATAAACTGATCTAGTTTATCACTTGGAATTCGAGCAGTTAGATTGGCATAACGATTTTGGCGTGTATTGTCATAATTCATACTGAACCCAGAGATATCAGAACTTTCGACATATCCAGCCAATTCGGTTACTTTGGACTGAAGCAGTTTTAAAAGCTCATCAAAAGAATCTGTTTCCACATACATGCTCACATTGCGAATTAGTTTTCGCTGTGCTGCGACAGCCGCAGAGATGCCAACAGAATCCGTAAGGATAGCAGAGTCTTCCATGATTGGGGGCGATTCCATAGCATAATTGTATTCTTCATATTCTGTCCCATAATCATAACCAGCCTCCAGCGCTGCAGTTTCATATGTAGCAGCAGCGGTCTCTGCATAAGTAGCTTCTGTTTGGATTCCTCCTCCTCCACAGCCTACAAGTAAAAGTGAGAAGATAAGGAGTAGAGGCATAGCTTTGACCAAAGGGCAATACTTAGAATGAGCTAAAACCATTGTATTCAACTCTCTAGTACATTTCCATAATTTTTTTTTCATAAAAA
>DEPC01000153.1 GCA_002358555.1 Hungatella sp. UBA3402
TCGAAAAGGAGTATTTTTATGACAGTAACGAAAGACCAGATACGACAAATTATTGCAGAAAACAACTTAAACAGCGTTGCAGATGTATATTCTCTCTTAAGGGACAGTTTCAAAGACATCCTCCAGAAACTGATGGAGGCAGAACTGGATGCAACTCCTGGATATCAGAAAAATCAAAAAGGAGATTTCCAGACTGATAATAAAAGAAATAGACATTCCACAAAGACCCTGAAAGCCTGTATGGAGAATTCATGATCGATGTCCCCAGAAACCGTAATGTAATCAACAATGTATTTTTCCATTCCCGTGAGGAAATCCGGGAGACCGTAGAAAGATTTATTAACTGGTTGTCTACAGTTCCTCAGATAGTCATAGACTGTCTGTGTTTGCAGGCAATAATTTATCACTTTATATATAGTGGCAATATCAATAATATTTATATTTTGTATGATTTATCATTTTTCAACAGTCCTGTTCAAAACTCCTGTTTCGGAGTTATCGCTGAATTAACCTGTTATGCCAGTTAAACAGAAGTAACGCTTGGAAGAAAGCTGCCAAAGCAGCAGGGCAGCAGGGATTGCAGTGTTACTTCTGCCTGAATTTTAACTGGCACAACGAGTTACATTACGTTTTCAAAACAGTCTTATCATTTCAGCACTACACTAGAATCTTTCTCACATATTTTTCTTATATTTCCGTCTTGAATCTGGTAAGCCTCCCCATAAAGTATTTCCTGACCATTCTGGATTAGCACATAACTTCCATCCACTAGTGCAAAAAAGGTTCTGCCTATACTATCTTTATAGGTAATATCTTCCATGAGCCGTTTCCCATCTAAGACATGTCCCTTCACTTCCTGATAATGGGGTAAAATCATAAGGTCTGTCAAGCATAATCCTTCCAGAAAGCGTTCATATGCTGGGTTTACCGATTCGCCAGAAAGTTCTGGCTGAGCATAAACCTTTGTGGCGCAGTTCATACTACCTGCACTGATTCCCATCACAGTTCCTTCAAATTTCTGAATCTTTTCTTTCAGTCGAATTCTTTTAAAAAATGCATTCTGAGTAGGTACATGTCCACCTGCAAGAATGACAATTTTACTTTTCAAAAGAAATCTTGGCAATTCTTCTTGATTTCTCTCGTCACATATCACCAGCTTAGAAACAGGAATCCTGCTTAATTTAAAAAATTCCTCAAATTCCTTCTGCATCTTATCATTATGGGCAAAATCTTTAGGATCTGAGCTAATCATTACACATTTGCATCCTGGTTCCCAGCCTTCTGCCAGTCTTTCTAAAAAACCATTTTCCTTGCTATAGCCATAAAGAACTCTTCCATCTTCTTGCGGATAGGAACTGCATGGACTGCTAGTCAAAAATACCTTCACTTCCTAACTCCTCCCCAAATTTTCTTGACATTTTCAGCTAAGTTATAATCTTCTGGGCTTACAAGAGCATCCGATTCCCAGGCTTCCATATCCTGTATGACAACATACTCCTAAAGAAAGATTAGAACACATCACTTCCATTCCTGGAAATGCTTCCCGAATCTCTGCTATCCATTGGGCTGTCTCCTTCTCAGAAGAACTAGAAGCTGCAAGAAGATACAATTCTCCCTTTTCTTTCCACGCTTTAAACCTAGTATCCATATCATGTGCAATGGATTCAATCATAACCTTCTTTGCCTTGGCAAATCCCCGACATTTTTTAAATAAGTCTAATTTTCCTACATCAAGCTTTAGAACAGGCTTAATATTCAATACTGTTCCAAGGAGCGCAGCAGTGGGAGTGATTCTTCCGCCTCGTTTTAAAAATTCTAAGGTATCTACTCCCAGATAAATCACCATATTATCTCTGTCATTTTCCAATATTGCTTTTATTTCTTGGGCAGAATATCCTTCTGCAAGTAGTTCCAGAGCATCTAATATCAAACGATGTAGAGGAGTAGAAACTCTCCCATGGTCTACTACCAGTACTTTCCCGTCATAAGGTTCCTCCTGCACTAAGGCAGCAGCTGTAGCACAAGAGCCGCTAAGCCCACTGCTAATTGGCATATATAGAATCTGCTCAAATTCTTCGAGAGCTTGGCTCCACAGCTTCATCACTTCTGCTGGAGATGGCTGAGAGGTAGAAACCTCTGCCCCAGAGCTTAATTTCTCAAAAAATTCATCTCTGGACAAAGTGACATCTTCATAATAACATTGCCCATCTATGTAAAATGGCATGGGCAGCACCAGGATTCCCAACTTTTTTGCCTCCTGCTGGGTAATTCCGCTGTGACTGTCTGTAACAATCCCTATTGGTTTCATTTTTCATTATCCTCCATAGAATTGCTTTTCTAAACAGTTTACCACATATTTACCTATTTGGATAGCTTGAATATCAAAATAATCTAGGAAATAAAAGTTATTGTATGAAATGACATAAGTTTCAGATATCCTTAAATTTTGTATTTATCGTAAGATAAATGTTTTTATGTAAGGCCAAGGAATGAGAGGTACTGACCCCGATCTGTTTTAGGGTTGGGGTAATTGACTAAAAATATTATATCTGGTATCTTTTTCACTTCTTACAGCAATAACAGAACAAGATAACTTTTATGGATTGAATTCTATATGATTCAATTCTTCTTCCACTTCATTTCGCAGTTCCTCTGTCTGAACTGGGTCCATGTCTGGAAGCTCCTCCATAGAGCCAATTCCAAATCTTCTTAAAAATTCCTCTGTGGTG
>DEPC01000046.1 GCA_002358555.1 Hungatella sp. UBA3402
ATTTATTCATAAATTTAGTATTTATGCGGTTTTATAAACAAGCTCTTGGAAAAAATGGGGAACTCAAAGGTTTGTAAATATTGACAGATAATCAAAACCATTGTAGAATAAGGGGCAGTAAAGTCTGCTTCGAGCGAAGAATTTTAAGGCTGCGCTTCGGCGCAGCCTTATTATATATCGTAGATATTTCTGCTTCAATAAAACTAAATTTCAGAGGAGTCCGTATGAAAAAGCTATTCAAATATTTTAAAGACTATAAAATGGAAAGTATTTTGGGGCCTTTGTTCAAGCTGTTGGAGGCCAGTTTTGAATTGTTTGTGCCCCTTGTCATGGCAGAAATTATTGATGTAGGTATTAAAAATCAGGATATGGGACACATTTTGCGTATGGGCGGAGTATTAGTGTTTCTAGGAGTAATAGGACTTGCCTGTTCTCTCACAGCACAGTATTTTTCTGCCAAGGCAGCAGTGGGCATTGGAACTAAACTGCGCAACGATTTGTTTCAACATATTAATTCTTTATCTTATCAAGAGATTGACACTGTGGGAACATCTACCCTGGTGACAAGAATGACCAGTGATATCAATCAGGTACAGTCAGGAATCAATCTAGTATTGCGATTATTTTTGAGGTCCCCATTCATTGTATTTGGTGCTATGATTATGGCTTTTACCATCAATGTGAAAGCTGCTATGGTTTTTGTGGTAGCGATTCCTCTACTTTCTGTGGTGGTATTTGGAGTTATGATAATCAGTATGCCTCTCTATAAAAAGGTTCAGAGGCAGTTAGACTCTGTGCTTTTAGCTACCAGAGAAAATCTTCTTGGAGTGAGAGTGGTTCGAGCTTTTAACCGTCAGGAGGATGAGATTGAACGGTTTAGCAAGGAAAATAGCATGTTGGTTCATCTTCAGGTGTTTGTAGGAAAAATTTCTGCGCTGATGAACCCTATCACTTATGTGATTGTCAATGGAGCAATCATTGTGCTGATTCAGACAGGAGCATGGCAGGTAGAATCTGGAATCATCAGCCAAGGAGAGGTAGTAGCTCTGGTAAATTATATGTCCCAGATTTTGGTAGAGTTGGTCAAGCTAGCCAATTTAATTATCAATATTTCCAAATCACTTGCCTGTGCGAATCGTATCAATGGGATATTTGCAGAGCAGAGTAGTATTGTAGAAAAACCGGAGAGTAGTAGAATTTTTGCGGTCAAGGAAAATAACAGCCAAGAACAGAAGAAAGAAGGCAATACCAGAGAAACTGATGGTGACAAGAAAACAAAAAACATGTCTTCTGGCACAGTAAAGGTAGAATTTAAAGATATGGACTTTTTCTATGCAGGAGCTAAGGAGCCGTCTTTAAGCCAGATTTCTTTTCAGGCATTAAAGGGTCAAACGATTGGAATTATCGGTGGCACTGGTTCTGGAAAATCTTCTTTAGTAAATTTAATTCCAAGGTTCTATGATGCCACAAAGGGAGCTGTTTTGGTGAATGGAAATGATGTAAAAGATTATTCTTTGTCTGAATTGAGAGAAAAAATAGGCGTAGTGCCTCAAAGAGCAGTTCTTTTTAAAGGCAATCTTCGCGACAATATGAAATGGGGAAAACGTGATGCCACAGATGAGGAAATTTATCAAGCTCTTGACATAGCACAGGCAAGGGAGTTTGTGAATAGCAAGGAGCAAGGGTTGGAATTGATGATTGAGCAGGGAGGCAAGAATTTATCTGGAGGCCAAAAGCAGCGTCTTACCATTGCTAGAGCATTAGTGCGGCAGCCAGAAATTTTAATTATGGATGACAGTGCCTCTGCCTTGGATTTTGCAACAGATGCAGCTCTTAGGAAAGCGATTAAGGAGAATACAAAAGATATGACTGTATTTTTAGTATCTCAGAGGGCAACCACTATCAAGAATGCAGACCAGATTTTGGTGATGGATGATGGAAAGCTGGCAGGAGTAGGAAATCATAAGGAGCTTTTGGAGCGATGTGAGGTATATCGGGAGATTTGTCTATCCCAGCTTTCACAAGAGGAGGTACTGCAATGAAGAAGGTCTCAGACAACCGTAAAAAAGGATACCAGTCCACGATAAAAAGGATTTTAGATTATATTGGTCATTATAAATGGGGGGTTCTTTTCTCCCTATGTCTTGCTGCTATCACAGTAGTGACAACTCTATATGCTCCAATTCTTATCGGCGATGCAGTAGACTTTATTGTAGGACCAAATGATGTGGATTTTGCTGGATTGATGGGAGTTCTCCAGAAAATGGGCATTGTAATTTTGATTACAGCAGTATCTCAATGGCTTATGAACCACATTAACAATAAAATTACCTATCAGGTGGTAAAAGATATCCGAATCAAAGCTTTTGAACATCTAGAAGTATTGCCATTGAGATACTTAGATTCCCATCCTTCTGGAGATATTATCAGTCGAATTATTGCGGATATTGACCAGTTTTCTGAAGGACTTCTTATGGGATTTACCCAATTGTTTACAGGAGTTTTGACGATTCTGGGGACTTTGGGATTTATGTTTTTTGTAAATCCTTGGATTGCTCTGGTGGTTGTCTGTGTAACCCCAGTGTCATTGCTTGTGGCAAGTTATATTGCAAAGAAGACCTATATTATGTTTCAACATCAGTCAGAAACTAGAGGGGAATTGACAGGGCTGATTGATGAGATGTTGGGAAATCAAAAAGTGGTTCAGGCTTTTGGCCATGAAGAAGAAGCCCAGGAAAGATTTGAAGAAATCAATGAGCGCTTGCGGCAGTACAGCTTGCGGGCTACCTTCTTTTCCTCTATCACAAATCCGTCCACCCGATTTGTCAATGGACTGGTATATGCCAGTGTAGGTGTAGCGGGAGCTTATGCTGCTGTTCATGGTCTGCTCTCGGTAGGAAAATTGTCCAGCTTTTTAAGCTATGCCAACCAATATACGAAACCATTTAATGAGATTTCAGGAGTTGTAACAGAACTTCAGAATGCATTGGCATCAGCGGCCAGAGTCTTTGCATTGATTGATGAAGAACCTTTAAGGCCAGAAGATAAGGATGCTGTAGATGTAAAAGAGGCTGATGGAAATGTAAATTTGGAGCATGTGTATTTTTCCTATAATCCAGAAGTATCTTTGATCGAAGACTTTAATCTAAAGGTAACACCAGGTCAAAGGATTGCCATTGTAGGACCTACAGGATGCGGGAAAAGTACAGTCATTAACTTGTTGATGAGATTTTATGATGTAGATTCTGGCTGCATTCAGGTTAGCGGCAATGATATCCGCCATATGACAAGGAAAAGCTTGCGAGCAAATTATGGTATGGTACTCCAGGAAACCTGGCTTAAATCTGGTACGATTCGAGATAATATTGCTTATGGGATGCCAGATGCCACACAAGAGGATATTATTCAGGCGGCAAAAGAGGCTCATGCTCACAGCTTTATCAAGAGGATGCCCGAAGGATATGATACTATCATCTCAGAAGATGGAGGTAATCTGTCTCAAGGGCAGAAACAGCTTTTATGTATCGCAAGAGTTATGCTATGTCTTCCTCCTATGTTAATTCTGGACGAGGCGACTTCTTCTATTGATACCCGAACCGAGATTCGGATACAAAAGGCATTTGCAAAGATGATGGAAGGACGCACCAGCTTTATTGTGGCTCATCGTCTGTCCACGATTAAAGAGGCTGATGTGATTCTAGTGATGAGGGATGGACATATCATTGAACAGGGCAGCCATGAGAAACTTTTGCAACAAGGTGGATTTTATGCTCAATTATATAATAGTCAGTTTGCTGCCACATAGACAATTTCAAAGTTGTGTGTTATAATGTGCCCATTTAGGGAGGTATCAACTTCAAAGGAGCCTTAACGATAATTGTTTTTAGAACGAGATAGTTGCTTCACAAAGTTCTAAAAGTATATATAAAAGAAAAGAGGAAAACGAGATGGAAAAGAATTATATTTCAGAAAATATCCAATATGCAGGAGTTGCAGACACAAATTTGGATTTGTTTGAGGGGCAGTATCCTGTTTCAGAAGGAGTTACTTATAATTCCTATGTGATTTTAGATGAGAAGATTGCAGTTATGGATACTGTGGATAACAGAGCTACCAAGCAATGGCTTGCTAATATAGAAAAGATTTTGGGTGGAAAATCTGTAGATTATCTGGTAGTTTCTCATATGGAGCCTGACCATGCAGCAAACATTGCCCATTTTATAAAGCTTCATCCAGAGACTGTGGTAGTTGGCAATGCAAAAACCTTTCCTATGATAAATCAATTTTTTGACTTAAATCTGCAAGATAGAACTCTTATGGTAAAAGAGGGAGACACTTTGTCATTAGGACAACATACATTGCAGTTTTTTATGGCTCCCATGGTTCATTGGCCAGAGGTTATGGTGACTTATGAACAGAGCGAGAAAATTCTGTTTTCCGCAGATGGATTTGGTACATTTGGTGTGGATTCTGGTTTAGAGAAAGAGTGGACAGAAGAAGCAGCCAGGTATTATCTGAATATCGTAGGAAAATATGGAGTACAGGTACAGACTTTATTAAAGAAGGCTTCTAGCTTGGATATTAGGATAATTTGTCCTCTCCATGGTCCGATTTTAAAGGAAAATTTAGGATATTATCTTGAGAAATATCAAACTTGGAGCAGCTATGAACCTGAAGAACATGGTGTGATGATAGCTTGTGCCTCTATTCATGGCAATACAGCAGCGGCTTGTCAAGAATTGGCCAAGATGTTAAAGGACAAGGGAGAAGCATATATAGAAGTCGTGGATTTGGCTAGGACTGATATGTCTGTTGCAGTGCGAAAAGCATTTTACTATGATAGAATTGTAGTTGCAGCGGCTACCTATGATGGCAATGTATTCCCATGTATGG
>DEPC01000093.1 GCA_002358555.1 Hungatella sp. UBA3402
AATCTTTGGTTGTCATGGTGCGTCTTGCGCTTGTATGATAAAAGCGACTTTGCTATGTTACCATATCGTCATCACTTTGTCAACAAGTTTTTTAAGATAATTTAAGATTTTTTTAATGAATCTTTCTATATTGGCTCGTTGTTTTGACGAGGCGAGTTTTATAATACCAAACCTTTTTCCAATTGTCAACAACTTTTTCCCTTTTCTTTCATTTTTTTATGATTTCTGTTCTTTAGAAGTAAACCTCCCTATGTCCCTATTGTAGAATCTAATGTAAACCAAAATTCTACCCCATCATTTACATTCTTTACTCCACATTCTTTATGATGGGAATCTATAACTGCTTTTACAATGGATAATCCAATACCACTGCCGCCATAAGCTCTGGTTCTTGCTTTATCCACTTTATAAAATTTTGTCCAGATATTAGGTAAATCTTCTTCTGGAATTGGTTTTCCTGTATTTTTCACAGCCACGCGCACGGTATCTGTCATTTCCTCTATAGTGATACAGATAATCTTTTTTCCATCTAAGTGATTGAGAGCATTGCTGATATAATTGGTGACAACCTCTTCAATTTTAAATTCATCAGCCCACACATACACTGGATGAAGATTAGAAAATTCGATTACTGCCTCTTTCTGTTCAATTAAAATCCTTGTTGCTGTTAATACTCCTTCAATCAGTTCAACAAGATTAAAGTGTTCCATAGAAACAAGGTCATTTCCTGACTCCAAAGCATTTAATGTCAAAAGCTGCCGAACCATTTTATTCATCTTGTTTGCCTCGTCCATAATGACTTCACAATAATAGTCCCGACTCTCTTTTTCTTCTGCCATGCCCTCAATTAGCCCTTCTGCATATCCCTGAATTAAAGCAATAGGGGTTTTAAGTTCATGTGATACATTTGCAATAAATTCCTGTCTCATTTCATCTATCTGAATTTTTTCTTCTATATCTTTTTGCAGTTGATTATTTGCTGATTTTAGTTCTTCCACAGCTTCCTTGAGTTTATCTGAAAGGACATTCATACTATTTCCAAGAATTCCTATCTCATCTTGGGCATCCCCTTGATATTTGGCATCAAAATCTAAATGGGACATTTGCTCTGAGATATGTGCTAATTGTAAGATGGGTGAAGTAACCTTTTTGGTGGTAAAATACATGATAATACTCCCAAGAGCCATAACAACAATCCCTACATATGCCAAAAAACGGTTTGATAATTGTACACTTTCTCGAATGCTGGCCAAAGGGATAGACATGATAAAAATGGTTCTATTGTCTGAATAGTATCCCCAACTTTCCAGATAAAAGGACTTTGTACGATTGTCAAATGTTTTTTGAATTGTATAATTGTTGTTTTCCGTAATAATCTCTGTCTTAGGATTACTATGCCCTAGCATATATTGTAAAGCTCTATTTAGCATAAAATTCATATCCCGTGTAGAGGCTACAATCGGCTGATTGCTGAAACTGTCAATAATCAGCATAGTAATATTATATTTATCATTTAACTTTCTCAACAATGATAATGCTGGTGTCTGTTCTTCATCTCCCTCATAATTATCCTTTGAAAGCTCATCACTGATGCTCTGTCCATTCTCCGATTTTTCTTTCACTAATTCATTCATCTCGGAATATGCCAGTTCCAAAGCTTCCACTTTCTGGTTAATATAAAATCCTTCCAGCATCCAATTGTTTACACACCAAATACTAAGAAATATTCCTGCCATAAGGCCAATAAAAACCATAGTGAATCGAATCTGTATTCCTTTTCTGATACTTCCATGACTTAAAAATGTCAATCGCTTCATTCTTATCATCCTTACTGAATCGTTGCCTCAAATTTATATCCCATCCCCCAAATAGTCTTGATATAATCTCCCTTTGCTCCCATTTTGCTTCTCAACTTTTTTACATGGGTATCAATGGTTCTGGCATCTCCAAAATAGTCATAATTCCACACATTGTTTAAAATCTTCTCTCTGGATAAAGCAATTCCCTGATTCTCCACAAAATAGGATAATAGTTCAAATTCCTTAAAACTTAATTCAATAGGAGCCCCATCAATCTTTACCTGATGGGCTTCTTTATTAATCTCAATTCCATCTACCCGAACCACATTATTTGCTATTGCGTTGCTTCTTCTAAGAATGGCTTCCACTCTAGCTACCAGAATTTTGGGACTAAATGGTTTAGAAATGTATTCGTCCACCCCTAAATTAAAACCTTGAAGCTCATCTCTTTCTTCTCCTCTGGCTGTCAACATGATAATAGGGACTTGAGAATACTGACGGATAGCTTTACATACTTCCCAGCCATCCATTTTAGGCATCATGACATCTAAAATGATAAGAGCAATATCTTTTTGTTCAAAAAAAATATCTACAGCCTCTTCTCCGTCCCCAGCTTCTATGACTTGAAATCCTTTGATTGTTAAGAAATCTTTTACCAGCTTTCTCATTCTGGCTTCATCATCCACTACCAGCACTTTTAAACTTTCCATGGTAGAACCTCCTCTTCTCTATTAAGACCATTTTATCAGATTCCAATACACATTTCTACGTTTTCACAGAGATTTCACAGCTTTCCCATTCTTGCTATTCCTTATAAAAATGAATTAGTAAGCAAAAGTAACGCAGCAAAGCAGATACCCCACTGCCCTGCAGCTTCGGAGCCAGTAACACTAAGTCCCCACAACTCTGTTAAAACCAGTCACAAAAGCAGGTAAACTCTGATTGGCAGTTATGCTTTTTTAAATTTAAAACTGTCTTCTTCTGTGCGTTACTTCCGCTTACAATGTTTAACTTTAACTACTACAACGAGTTAAGTTAGATGAAAAGGAATACAACTGATGATTGGCGATTTTGACATGTAAATGAGAACTATATATGACGGAGATGAATTTTTAATCTTCCTCTAGCATAATGACCAGCTACCAAGTAATCATTGCACTAGAGGAAGATCTATTGAGTTAGAAAATTTAGAAATATAATATCATTTAATTACGATTATTATAATGATTTTATTCTGGGATCACAAATGATGGATTTCCTATCTCGATTCCAAGTTCTTCAAGCTGTTTTGGATCTACAGCCGCTGGAGCTTCTGTCATAAGACAGGAGGCATCTTTTACCTTTGGAAATGCGATGACATCACGAATACTGTCTGCCCCCACCATCAGCATTGCCAGACGGTCCATGCCATATGCCAAACCTGCATGGGGAGGAACACCGAACTTAAAAGCATCTAAAAGAAATCCAAACTGCTCTCTGGCCTTTTCCTGTGTAAATCCAAGAACCTCAAACATCTTAGCCTGAATATCAGCCTGATGAATACGGACCGAACCTCCACCAAGTTCTGTGCCATTTAGAACAATATCATAAGCCTTTGCACGCACTGCACCAGGATTTTCGTCAACCTTTGGCCAGTCTTCTTCCATAGGCATGGTAAATGGATGATGCATAGCCACATAACGCTTCTGTTCCTCAGAATACTCCAGGAGTGGGAATTCTGTCACCCACAAAAACTTAAACTCATCCTTTTTCAAAAGGTTTTGCTGTTTTGCCAATTCGAGACGCAGATTGCCCAGTACATCCCATACTACCCTATTCTTATCAGCAGCAAATAAAAGTAAATCTCCAGCCTTGCCATCCATGGCTTCTACTAGGGCGTGAAGCTGTTCTTGCGTCATAAATTTGGCAAACGAAGATTTATAAGAGCCATCACTCTGAATTGCCAAATACGCTAAGCCCTTGGCACCAAAGTCTTTTGCAAATTCCACCAAAGCATCAATCTTCTTACGAGGCATAGTTCCCTGTCCCTGAGCATTGATACCTCTTACGCTTCCGCCCTGCTCTAGAGCATTTTTAAAGACAACAAATTCACAATCTTTTACCACATCAGACACATTTTTTAATTCCATTCCAAAACGTAAATCTGGCTTGTCAGAGCCAAAACGGTCCATTGCCTCCTGCCAGGTCATTCTAGGAATTGGCATAGGGATTTCTATATTTAAAAGTTCCTTAAACAGCTTATGAAGCAACCTTTCATTGACATCAATCACATCATCCACATCTACAAAGGAAAGTTCCATATCAATCTGAGTAAATTCTGGCTGTCTATCTGCCCGAAGGTCTTCATCACGGTAACATCGTGCTAACTGAAAATAACGGTCATACCCAGAGCACATCAAAAGCTGCTTGAATAGCTGAGGAGACTGTGGCAGTGCATAAAAAGAACCAGGATGGACACGGCTGGGAACAAGATAGTCTCTGGCTCCCTCTGGTGTACTCTTGATAAGAGTGGGAGTCTCAATCTCCAGAAACCCCTCCTCTGCCAAAAACTGTCTAGTGAGAATAGCAATTCTGCTCCGAAACATCATACTTCTTTGAAGGTCCGGTCTGCGCAAATCCAGAAAACGATATTTTAGACGCAGTTCCTCTTTTGTCTTGGAATTTTCCTCAATCGGAAATGGAGGAGTTTCGGATTCTGAAAGTATCCGCAGACTGTCAGCCCTCACTTCAATAGCTCCGGTAGCTAAATTTTCATTGACACCAGAACGAGCTTCCACTTTTCCTGTAACAGCAATGACAAACTCACTTCTCAGCTTCTCAGCTTTTGCAAAGCTTTCTTCTTTACAGTCGCTCTCCTCAAAAATAATCTGCAAGATTCCAGTTCTATCCCTTAAATCTACAAAAATAAGTCCACCTTTATTTCTGCTTTTTTGAACCCAGCCCATAACAGTCACATATTCGCCAATATTAGCTATGCCAAGCTCTGTACATCTGTGGGACCTCTTTAATCCCATCATTGACTCTGCCATAATTTCCTCCATTTCTGTATCAGTAAAACTTATTTTAATCCCTCTTTATAAAATTCCTTAAACTGATTATAACCATCTTTTTGTAACTGTTCCTTCTGAAATTTCTTATTCTTATTCATCTGTGCCACTAGAACTTCTGTACCTTCAGATCGTTCTTTCATAGCCTCATTGATTACTTCTCCCAGCCTCTTGCTATCCAATCCTTTTTCAAAAAGATATGCAATCTTGCTTGCCTGAGTAGGTGCTTTAAAATTTTGGTCCATTAAAATAGTGACAATCCGTTCAAATCCAATCGAAAAACCACAGGCTGGAGTCTCCATTCCAGTAAATTTGCCTATCATCTTGTCATAACGGCCTCCGCCTGCCACCGAACCGCCAAATCCCTCCATAGCAACCTCAAAAATCGTTCCTGTATAATAGGACATTCCTCTCACCAGCGTAGGGTCAAACTCAATATTGAATTTTGCCACTGCGACATCTTTTACAGTATCCATAATATATGCTAATCCCTTAGTCACAGTTTCTGGCATAACATCTTTTAAAATCTCTCCGAGCTTGCGAACTCCTTGTACATCCTTTGTGACAATAGTAAACAATTCCAGATATTTTTCCACCTGCTCTGTTTTATAGCCTGCTTCCAACAGTTCTGTTTTTACACCATCTATACCAATCTTGTCCATCTTATCCAAGATAATAAATACCTGGTCATAAGATTCCTCCGAAAATTCGCAGTAGGCTGCCATACCTTTTAAAATTCCCCTGTCATTGATTCTCACAGTAAAGGAATTATCTGGACAAATCTTTCCTAGAGCTGTCGTAGTAGCCAAAATCAATTCAATCTCAGCCAGAGAGGTTGCATCGCCCAAGATATCAATATCACATTGTACAAACTGACGAAAACGTCCCTTTTGAGGGCGGTCAGCCCTCCACACACTTCCCATCTGCAATGCCTTAAAAGGAGAAGGAAGCTGAGCTGCATTATTGGAATAGTATCTTGCCAATGGTACAGTCAAATCATACCGAAGTCCGCCATCTACTAAATCTACTTCTGTCTGGGCATTTTCTAGATTCAGCTTTTCTCCTCTTTTTAAAATCTTGAAAATCAGCTTTTCATTATCCCCACCTTGCTTGCTGGTGAGATTTTCAATATGCTCCACACATGGAGTTTCAATCTGGGAAAAGCCAAATGCTTTGTATGTCTCCTGAATCTGATTCATCACATAATTGCGAATCTGCATCTCTGCAGGAAGAATATCCTTCATGCCAGTTACTGGTTTTTTCTTCAATGCCATAGAATTTCCCCACTTTCTTCCTTTTTAATCCTATTTTGTGTAAACGATTATACTATTCTCGCCTGTAAATAGCAATAACTTTTATAAGTACATTGGCTTTCTTTTGATTGTTTTCTGCTATCTCTTTTACTTCTTGCCATTTCTCTCTGCACTGCCAGACATAAATCATTTATCCAATACCTTCCACTGTCTAAATAATTATGTTTTATTGTCACTCAATTTTTTATACAGTACACAATTCATCTCACTTTAAAAGCAGAAGTTTTCATATTAGCTTTTAAATAAAAAATCTTCTCATCCTCCAACCTCAAACAAGCTAGTTTTGCTTCTGGTTGAATATTTTTAAATGCATAACCGCAATCCAAATCATAAAAAATACAATCCATTTCTTCGTCATACACACGGTACACATTTCCATGATTAAACGGAAGTTCATATATTGCCGTGGTGGGAGTATGTCCTGCTATAATCATCCCATGTTCCACACCTCCGTAAATATAAGCATCATCTCTCGATTTAAGATAGAAGTCTTCCAATGACTCATAAGAATCATCTGTTTTCACTCCCTCCAGATAATCAAGACTTTCAATGTAACCGCCATGAACGATAATACATCTTCGTCCATTCATCATAATTTCATGGAAATATAACATTTTCTGGATGTATGCCGCCCATAATGACAGTTGACAAAACGCTGTTTCTTTTTCTTTAATCAAATATCCCACCGTTCCATACATATCAAAATAGGAGCTTATCTGTTTGAGCATCTTATATACAGATATCGTATCTTCCACACTGCCCATTTTCAGTTTATTCTTCTGAAAAATCATTTTCATCAATTTTACATAATATCTAAACTCTTCATCATGATTTCCTCTGACCAGAATAACATTTTCTCCAGGACTTTCTATCCACTTAAGCATCTCATAACTTTTCGGCCCTCTGTCAATATAATCGCCTGCACAAATTAGCTGGTCATTTGAAGAAAATCCAATTTTATCAAGCATAGTTTTCATAGCATCATAATGACCATGAATGTCCGTCATAATATAAGTACTCACTTTAATCCCTCCCAATATTTCTGAGGATGCTCTGTTTTTGCTGTTTCCGCTATTCTAAAATAGCAACTTAATTTTACTATATAAAGTATATCACAGACCTTTTTACAGCTATATCATCTATATGACTGGTCTAAAAGGCTAATATTTTCTCCATAGAATAATTTTTATTTTTATCAATAAAAAGGTGCATGAACTGTAAATCATATGTTTCATGCACCTTTCAAAACTCTATTTAATCCTCAAAAAGCTTCCGTTTCCTCTCAATCATTTCGTCTATTTTTTCTATATAAAGAGCCACCTCTTTCACATTTTCACATCGCTCAATCCGCCCATTCGGGTACACCCGTTTTGACGTGCTACCAGCTCCGCAGGCAACTATGGTCTGTTTCTCCTCCATAATCAAAATATTATAGAGACATGCCTTTCCCTCTTTCGCATAGCCTACATTTTCAAAGTTTCCAGCCATATTTTTCTGTCTGTAGAGATAATAGGGCTCCATTCCCATCCTGACAGCATATTCTGCTGTCAAGTCAATCATCTCCTGAGTATTGGTAATCTTTAAATTCTTATAGATCTCTTTCATGGTATTGAGTCTCGCAGCCCTCTTAACAGCTAAAGAATGGACAGTAATGCTATCTGGATTCAAACTGAAAATCTCCTCCATGGTATGTCTTACATCTTCCATTCCCTCTTCTGGAAGCCCTACTATCAAATCCATATTGATATTGTCAAATCCCATCTGTCTGGCCATATAGAAACATTCTTTCACCTGTTCTACTGTATGGCGGCGACCAATGAAATCTAAAGTTCTCTGGTTCATGGTCTGCGGATTAATGGAAATCCTAGTGACTCCATGCTTTTTCAACACTGCCAGCTTTTCTCTGGTAATGCTGTCTGGTCTGCCTGCCTCCACAGTCAGTTCTCTCACATTGCTCAAATCAAAGATATCTTCCAACTTGCTAAGAAGCCAATCCAAACTATCTGCCTTAAGGGAAGTTGGAGTACCTCCTCCAAAATATACCGTATCAAGAACCTTTCCCTTCATTCTCTCTGCTGTAGCTTTCATCTCATGAAATAATGCATCCAAATATACTTGGGGTTCTTTCCACTGGCTGATAGGAAATGATGTAAAAGAACAATATAAACAGGTAGTGGGGCAAAAGGGAATTCCAATATACAAACTGTATCCGTTTTTATAGTCCAGAGTTTCCAGCAGTTTCTTCTCATAAACAGCAGTTTTCAAAGCAAGAGCAATCTTTTCTTCACTGGTAAAATAAGATTTCTTCATATAAGAAACACTCTCTTCCCAGGAAGCTCCTTCTTGTAATTTTGTCATGATAATCTTGGTAGGACGAATTCCTGTCAATGTTCCCCAAGGAAGAAGACGTCCTGTCCGAAGTACTAAAAGAGCATAAAGTCTGCGCTTAATCCGGCTTTTTGTCTCAAGACGATTTTCATAATCTACTTTAATAGGTTCTTCCAACTGTTCTAACTCAAATTCAAGTTGTTCTCCCAAGTCTGCAGGAAGAGCAACAAACTCCTGCTGCTTATGACTGATTATCTTTATATCAAACTGGTTTTTTTGAACATCTATCATTCCCTCTACAGAAAAATCTGATTGGGGCATTGGTTCATGGGAAAATGTCTCACCTGGATAAAATGCCATAAGTAATTCCCGAATATCCTGCTCATAAGCATTATCATTTAATAAAATTTCTATCATAGCTCTTTCCTACCATCTATGTCTGGATATCATATTGTATTTTTTCTCATAACCAATAGTAGTTTCACTCTCATGGCCTGGATATACCTTTGTATCTTCTGGAAGAACAAATAATTTTCGGATTACTGAGTCCATAATATCCTCATAGCTGGCTGTAGGGAAATCTGTTCTGCCCACAGAGCCTTGAAATAAGGTGTCTCCACTAAATAATATCTTATCCTCTTTTAAATAAAAACATTGGCTTCCTGCCGTATGTCCTGGTGTATGAATTACCTTCCATTTACTTCCTATGAGTTCTAGTTCTTCCCCATCTTTTAGCCATCTATCTGCGGTAATAGAAATTGGTTCTCCAAAGGATATACTTAAGTTCATAGATGGCTCCTCCAAGAGTTCCATCTCCTTTTCATTTGCCAAAATAGGAATATGGAAACTTCTTCTCACATCCTCTGCTGCCAAAATATGGTCAAAATGTCCATGAGTCAGTAAAATTGCCTCTGGCTTAATTTTCATTTCCTTGCATTTATTTAAAATAAATGGCGCATTGTCCCCTGGGTCAATAATAACACCTGATTTTAAAGCATCTTTGTCCTCCTGTACTGGCTGTCTATATACAATATAGCAGTTGGTGCTGACAGTTCCCAATATACACCGCTTCAAATTCAATTCTCCCATATTATCAATCCCTCACTTTTTAAAGTTTTACTATAAGAATACTCCACACGGAGATACACAAAAATATCTGCAAAGCAGATATAGGGTTAATCTGATAATTTTACAACTATTGTGTTATCTAATACTTTTATAGAACCTGAATTTGGATAGCAAGGCATCTGTTTTACTATATCATGCTCCTTTAATGCCTGCGTTTTCCACTGGTTTGCGGGTTCATACCAAAAACCAAGATAATTGATAATATAATAATCTCTAGAATATTCATTAATCAAACTATTTGGATTTCCTGCATACTTAGGAACGGATTCCCATGGATTGCCAAAGCTAGGGTCTTGAATTGTATCACCTATAAATGCCACTTGATAGGAAGTTTGGTATCCTTCTACGGATTTTATCTGTGTAACTAATTCACTTAAGTAGTTAGTGGTCTGTTGATTCATATAAAACAGGGCTGTATAATTTACATTAGCTAAATAGGCATAGCTAATAAATACTGCTATCATCACTACTACAACCATATTTTTAGCTAATCTGAAAACTTTTCCTTTTATGCTGCTCCAAACTTGTTCTGATTTTAAAAAGGCGTTTTCTGCCAGATTCAGCAGCAACAGAGGCAAAAGAAAGATGAATACTGTGCCATAGACCATTAACACATAAATATATCCTGCATTGAAACAAAGAATTTCAATTCCGTTCACTGCTGCCGGAAATATTACCAGACACAATAGAATACAGAACATAATTTTACTTGTCTTTTCCTTTTTTAATCTCCATAAAAGGATTAACGAACCAACAGCAGCTATAGCTAAAATGAGAACACAGAATCTTAAAACTGGAGTAGAAGTAATCCCACAATAGTCTTCAAATGGCAATCTATAGAAATTAGAATAACATTTTTCTATAATTCCAGAGATATCATTTAATGTTATTCTGCCCATATGATTTACATTCATATAGGTACTTAAAGAGGTGCGATATCTGACCAGACAATTTACCAAACAAATATAATAAAGGATAAATCCACTGGCAAGTACAAAGAGATAAAATGCTCCCCCTTTGACAATATCCCAAATACTCTGTTCTTCATTTAAGCTCTTAACTATCAGCAACAATACAAATAATGCTGCTGTCATAGGAAGATATGCCTGATAGATTCCTAAAGAACAGGCTTCCAGTACAATAGCTGCCAAAAAACCAAAGGTAAACTTTTCTGTACACCATACAGCCATAATTGCCATCAAAATTGCCAAGGTATAATAAATAGTTGTATACATATAAAACAAAGTTCCTGTCACTGTGGGGAAAGAAACAAATACAGCCCCAAATAAAAATCCATATTTATCTGGAAGCTGGAAAATATCAACAATCAAACAAGCTGTGATTGTCAATAGACATATGGCAATTATACCATTAAAATAGGGCAGATTATAATTTCCTCCCAATTTTCCTATAAATTGCCCTAGCACAGTCAAAAACCATCTTCCTGATGTGATTCCTGTCCCATAACCCTTAGGGGCCATGGCGATGCTGTCATGATTTTGTAAAATATTCGTCAACACATAAAAGTGGGCTAATATTCCTCCTGCCAAACATCCGCCGATTGTCCCCCTATATTTTTTGGTCATTGAAATCCCTATAGTTTCTATTTCACTCATGTATTTTATCTCCTGCTGTTACCCTGCTGTTCTTTCAATATCTAACACTCCTTCAATCTGTCTTAATTTATCTGTAAGTCGAGTCAATTCTTCTTTGCCATGAATGTCAAAGGTCATAATGATAGTGGCCTTTCCCTGCTTACTGGTTCGCACATTCATAGAAGTAATATCAATCTGTCTTTCTGTAAATACCTTAGAAATATCTACAAACATGCCAATACGATTATTGGCATAAATCTGAATTTCTGTAGAGTAGCGTTCCTTATTCTCCTCACCTTCTGACTGTTGCCATTCCGCATCAATAAGCCGGACACGTTCTGGTTCTGGGAGATTGATAATGTTAATACAATCTGTACGGTGTATGGATACTCCTCTACCCCTAGTGACAAACCCTATAATTTCATCTCCTGGAACTGGACTACAGCATCTAGAAAATCGGACTGCAACATCATGGATACCTCTGACCACAATTCCACTTTTGGACTTTTTGGCAACTGGAACTTTATTTGTCATCTCCTCAATGCCATCCAAAATATTGGTATCTGTCACTTCCCGTTTTATCTTTTTGTCACGGGCCTCCAACATCTTGTTGATAACCTGGCCTTCCTTTAATCCTCCGTGACCAATGGATGCCAACACAGAATCCCAATCTTTAAAGGCATAGCGCTTCATAACCTTTTCCATAAATTCCTGCTTATTCAAATCGGAATAGTTGATGCCTTTGGACTTACAATATTTTTCAATCAAATCCTTGCCGCGAAGAATATTGTCTTCTTTGAGTTCTGTCTTAAACCATTGATTAATCTTGTTCTTAGCCTGAGTACTTTTTACCAGTTTTAACCAATCTCGGCTGGGACCTTTAGAATTTTGGGAGGTAATTACCTCGATTCGGTCGCCATTTTCAATCACATAGTCAATATTTACTAGCTTTCCATTTACCCTAGCTCCTACCATCTTATTGCCCACAGCACTGTGAATCGAGTAGGCAAAATCAATCGGTGTAGAACCACTGGGAAGAGCCTTTACATCTCCTGTGGGAGTAAAGCAATATACACTGTCAGAGAACAAGTCCAAATCATTTTTAATGAGAGTTAAAAATTCTTTGTTGTCTGACATATCTCGCTGCCATTCCAAAATCTGGCGCAGCCAGCTTAACTTGGCCTCTTCGTCCCCTGCAGCTATCTGTCCACTGCCGCTTTCTTTATATTTCCAATGAGCTGCAATTCCATATTCTGCAGTGCGGTGCATCTCATAGGTGCGAATTTGAATCTCAAAGGGCTGCCCATTAGTGCCAATCAATGTTGTATGCAGAGATTGATACATATTGGGCTTTGGCATAGCAATATAATCTTTAAATCTGCCAGGAATCGGCTTATATAATTCATGGATGACCCCTAATGCTCCATAACAATCCTTGACAGAATCCACAATAATCCGTACTGCAAACACATCATAGATTTGGTCCAAAGTTTTATCCTGCTTGACCATTTTTTTATAAATACTGAAAAAATG
>DEPC01000227.1 GCA_002358555.1 Hungatella sp. UBA3402
CAGTTCTGTCATAGTAAATCCCGTTTCAACCCCAGCAGAACTGACTTGCATGGTGAGTTGTGCAATATCATCTTCCGCCTTACATCTGGTTATCATTCCGTTCATTTTGTATTGTACCAGTCCCACCATGCTTGCTGGATCGAACCCCTTGGGAAGAATTCCGGTTCCGATTTCAACACGTGTAAAGTTCAGAACACTTTTCGCTGCAATTAGTTTTGTCAAAAGACGCATCCCATTTTTAGTAATTACTGTACCATCCAACCACTTCGCCTCCTTTTTAGAACTTTCTGATTTTGTTTTGTACCATGAACTCTCAGTATTTTAGGCAATTATTACCGATTGGATAGGATAACCAGAGATGTCTTACACTACAAATACCTGGTTTTAACGGAATTCGTTTTTTGACCGTTTTATAATAAGGATTCACATGAAACTTGGTTTTCACAAATACTTCCCTGCTGACTGCTGCATATATCTTAGTCTTTTTTGTCCGTTCTGTGTGAATGGAATCCATATGAGCTGACAGCCGTTTATAGATATTTATTTTTTTCATCATATCTTCCATATCTATCTGCACATTTTGGGTTCCTGCATTTAAAATCACTCGAAAATGAAACGGCTTCCCACCATATTCAAACCATTCTTCAATCCTGCTTTCTGGATAAATCGCTCGAATTGCGGTTTCCACTGCATAGACAGTTCCCATTTTTTTATGAACTTTCACGCTGCTTTTTACTAGATTTCGTTTTATTTCCAGCGGATAGGCATAGTCGTACCAGTCAACATGCATATCATATGCCAGGATATCAATTAACCCCTCTGGTAATTCATCGATACGCGAATATATTAAAACTTTATCAATATTTCCTGAAACATCTAGCGCAGCCTTTGTAACCGCTGCTGCAAGCGCCCTCATTTTAGGGTCATGTTTCAATGCTCCTGGTAAATAATCTGTAAAATCTATTGTAAAGATATCCCTTCTGTGGTTCAATGTTTTCTCCTGGTCAGGCATCTTCCACACCCCCATTCAGTATCCTTATTATATTTCTGTTTATCCGTGCAACATGGGTATCCTCTACCACTTTAAAGATTGGTTTTCTTACTTCTACCCGTTTTACACCAGTTGCCATCATTAACTGAATCAGATAGGATGGATTAATATCCCTCCCCATTTTTCCTGTCTGCCACCTTATGTAATCTTCAACTGCTGTTTTTATATCCCGTTCTATAATACTGGTACTTATCTGCTCATTTCTTCCTACGAAAAATGATACATCTAGTTCAAATATGTCTTCTTCTGGCATGGAAACTGTAACCACATCAGTTAATGGTCTAATATCAGAAGCATTAAGAGCTGCTTCAATTTCCTGTAAAATTGCCTGGGTAGGCTGCTCTCCATTCTGTAATAATATTCGGATATCTACGATTCCTGGTTCTGGGCTTGTCGCTGCTACATCAGCGATTGCTGCACTTACCGATTTGGCATGATAAATATATGCATTGATTGGCCCTGCTGTAGAAAAACTCTCCATGCTTTCTCTCATGCGTTCATAGTATTCCGTATCTCCTTCTATCTCAGCACCGCCTTCGGTTTTTGTTATGTTTTCTGCTTTTAAGTAATAATCATAAACATCCACAATCTCTTTTACTTGTCCTGGTGCAAGATTGTTTCCTATTATACCTGGTATCTGACATTTCCCATTTACTTCCCCATAGGTTTCTCCAGCCTTTATTTCTAATTCTTCTGTGGTTTCAAATATGATTTCTCCATCAAAGGTTATCCGTGTCCCTTTTGGAATGATTACACTTTGATTTTGTGCCATGGATATATAACACCTAAATTTTGCTATGGCTGGAGTTGCTGGAAGACGTTTGACATCTTTAAAAAGTTCGGCAAGACTGTCCAAATAGTTTCCTTTGGCATACCTGGGAACATTCTTTTTTGCTGTTTCATTAATCAATACTCTCTGTTGCACTATAATAGCAGCACACCATGCTATAAAAAGACGTTCTGGAGAAGCAGGATACACTTTATAATGTTTTTTCCCTGACTGTTTCATCATTTCTTCATACAGTGCAATCATATTGCTTTCAATTACTTCTGTACTGGTTTCCACAAACTCAATATCAGGATATTCCCGTTCAATCTTCATAGTCTTCCTTTACCCCCTCTAGCTCAATAATCGGTATCAGCTTCCCTGTAAACGCATTTTCTTCAAAGCTTATGCCTCCTAAAATTGCCCGTGGCTCAAATTCTTCTATTTGGTCGTACAACTGTCCTATCATGATATTTTTGACAACAGGAAGCGGTCTGCCTATCAACTGAGAAGGCAGACCTAAGTCTCTGAGCATGGGACAGGTATTTTCCCATGTGTCAATAATGATAGCTATATTCTGCAATACTTCCTGATACACACTATTTGGAGCAAGGTCTATTGTTTCAAGCAGGTTCCCATCCCCTCGGATTATGTCCATGTTTCATCACCTTTTTGGATATTCTTTCAGTGTCACCTTTGCACTGGCTGCCCATAGTTCCCCCTGTCTGTCAAACCGTTTTAAGTCAACGGTTCCTTTCTGCATGACCCATTTGTAACTTCCATATACCTTTCCGCCAATAACAAGACGCTGTGCATATCCACTCTGCACCATATTCCGCAGTCTGCGGATTTCCTTTAACGGATTTACTCCTAAAAATACAGAAAAGACCATGGAAAAGGATATCGTTTCTATACTGGGGCCTATGTATTCTAATAAATCAGCTTTTATATGCCTGTCATGGGTTGCATAGTCTGCCGAAAAGTCCCAGCTCATGCTGTCAAATGTCCTTACTGTTTTATCCGATACACTAAAAACAAGGTCTCCGAAACTTCCAATTCTTGCCATTACATTACCTTTCCTAATATATAGCCTTCCCCATCTCCATCAGGTATCATGAAACATAGCACCATTTCCCCGATATCTGGAATCCACTCTGTGATATATGCTTCATGGCTATGTCCTTCTTCTGTCTTGGTAGTATTCCCTTGAGTTTCTTTTTCTGTTGGAACAATGATTCTATGTCTGACCAGAATATGCAGCTCCCCTGAAATAATCCCGCCTTTATCTCCAAATTTAACACGAGCTTTCATGGCTTCTTGGTTTACACTCTGGACAATCCCTTTTCGTACAATGTTCTTTAACTCTGTAAAGTCTGCCATCAGTATCCCTCCAGCACCTGTTTTAGTGATAAATCTACGGTGTAGCCTCCTGTCAGGTTATGCTTTGCCTGGGTTACTTTGTACTTTTTATCAAATTTCTGGAATCCTTTTAATGTTACAATAGTCCCTGCTACCAGACAGACATCTCCTACCACCTTTAAACTTGCTGTATATTCCTGAGTGTTTTTTTCTCGCAGCCGTTTTTTTGCCAGTTGCTTTGCTTCCTCTGTGTTGTGAATCTTTTCATTGATTTCTAAAATCTGTCCGGTTCCTGTGCTACTGTCTGGTGTATAAGTGTATTCTATGGTTTCTTTGCTGTCTGGGTCAGAATAGGAAACATGACAGCTGGTGTATGCGGTATCTGTTAGACTGGTTCCCAGTTTGTACGATAGAATTTCCTTTCCTCCAAAACAAAATGTTTTTACTGCTGGTTTTTTGTCATATTCAGCGGCATCATAAATAATAATTTTCAGTGTTGTCACCTTCAATGCCATTCCTGCTGCATGGCATAATTCCTGTAAAAATTTAATATCAGAAGTCTGTACTTGTTCTTTTCGATTGAATTTAGGATTATCAACTGCTTCATACAGGAAAGAAAGTCCATTATCGCCCGCTATCTGCTCCCCAATCCCTTTTAAGGTAATATTTTCCCATGCCCGTGACTTTTTTGCCATCCGCAATGTAGAAGTATATGGAATCGAGGTACTTTTTATCGTTACTTTCGTAGGCGGCCCTGATACATCGATTCCGTCAATTTCAAAGGTTCCTATATTCAAGGTTACATCTTTTCCTGTCCCTTCCCAGTTTTGCTGAATTAAGACAGCAGTTACAAGTTTGGGGTTAGCCGCCTGTGCTTTTTCTGTGTTTTCAACGGCTGTACTTTTTTCGTTGCCTCTGGTTGTTATCCGAAATACTTGTCCAGGATAAATCAAATCTGGATTCTTTATATTATTTTCCTGTGCTATCTGAGTATATTTTTTTGCACTTCCAAGATACTGCCTGGCAATGGCTGATAAGGTATCCCCTCGTTTTACCACATAATTGATAACCGTTTCCGTTTCAACTTCTTTAACAACCTGCTTTGCCGTTTTTACCATAACTGGTTTTACTTCCAGCCAGTCTCCAAGAAGATTTCTTTCCCTATCCTCATACACTATCTGAAAATCATCCGTATGTCCGTCTTCATTATCCGTATAGCTTGCACTTACTAAATGCAGCTCGATATCTTCTGGAACCAAAACATTTTCAAATTTTAGTTTTAGTATCGCTCTGCGTGCAAGGTTTTTATCACTCATGCTATATCAGTATCCCCCGTTTCCAAGGCGGAAGCTCCATGCTTTGGTCTTCCTCTATTGCTGGGATAGTTAAAACTATCCCAGCAGGTAAGACAAACCATGCAGCATATTTCAGATTTGCTTTTATCAGTTTATCTGTATGTAGGACACTTCCCATCTGTTGATAGGCTATTTGGTCCCACATGTCTCCAGAAATGGTCGTGTAGGTTTTATTCATGCCTTGACCGCCTCTCATCATCTGCTCTTTTATCCAGAAGGTCTTTCACATCCTGCAATAAACTTTTGTTGTTTTCCTGCAATTTTTCTTCTAAATCGCCTGCCTTATCACTGTCAACATAGATAGTCGGATTATTATTGATTACAATAGAATTTCCTCCCTGCTGCCAGGCGTTGTTCATAACTTCCAGGGGCTTTGTTTCTGGCATCTTGACATTATTATAAATTTCCTGTGGGAATGTCCTGACCGTTCCTTTTATTGCTGCGCCTTTTACAGCAGCATTTTGCGCCTGCATGATGTCTTTTGTCTGCTGTGCTGTGTATATGGTCATTCCTGGCGCATGGGTTATCAACTCTGGCCCTTCTTCACCTGCAATAAAGGTATCCGGCGTATTTTTTGTTCCTTTTGCAAATGTCGGAATTGTGGGGATATTGATTCCTTTTCCTCCTACACCTGGAACCCAGTCTGGAATTTTTATGCTGTTTAATCCAGAAATTGCACTGTTAATCATGCCTATAATTCCATTAACAGCACCTGTTGCAATTCCTTTCAGACCGTCCCAAACACCCTGGAATACAGTTTTCACGCCTTCCCAGGCCGCGCCCCAATTTCCTGTAAAAACTCCTGTAATAAACTGAATTAGCCCAGAAAAAACCTGCTGTGCCGCCTGTACGATTGTGCCGATTGTCTGAAATACGGTACTAAATACCGAAAGCACCTGTGGCAGTGCTGCCTGAACTGCTGCTAAAATCTGCTGTAAGACTGGCTGTATAATGCTCCATATAGTCTGGAACACTGTCTGGACAACAGGCAAAACCGCTGAAAGAATCGTTATCATCATAGTCCCCATCTGCTGTATTCCCTGTACTATGGCCGGAAGAACCGTTGATACAAGATAGTGAAATACTTCACTGATAACCGGAAACACAGATACTTGAAGGAAGCTTATTATTTCTTCAATAATTGGCATAATTCCTACAATAAAACTTCCTATTATCGGGATTATAGCTCCGATAAAGTCCGCGATTGCCTGAAAAACCTTCATAATCTCAGGGGCTGCTGATTGTACTCCGCTGATAATTCCTGGAACGATGGTTGATATCAGCAGATTAAATACTCTTTCTGCAGTAGGAACTATATGTGTGGTTACAAATCCTACAAAATCCCCTGCTGCATGGGTTACTTTCTGAAAAACAGTTGAAAATGTGTCGAATATCGCAACACCCTTTTTGCCGAAAATTTCGTTTATCTTGTCCCTTGCTGCACTCAAATTGCCATCAGAAAAAACAGTTTTGATGGTTTCACCTGTACTTTTTATAACTGCAACAATTTTATCAAAAATTTCAAGCCCTTTTTGTCCAAAAACAGTTCCTATGGTTTCCCTGACTTTATCAAAGTTTTTCCGCAGTAGTTCTACTGCAGTAATTATCATAGTTATTACGCCTACTATGGGGAGAACCTTTCCTGCTATCCCACCTAATGGGCCTAATATAGTAGTTCCAAGTTTTGCTAATGGACCGAATGCCGTTTTTATTATATTCCCTACAGGGGCAATCACGGTTCCCAGCTTGCTAAAACCAGAGGCAACCATGTTTCCTATCATTCCTAATGGAGAACGCTTAATGAAGTGATTGATACTTGATAATGGCTTCAGCAGAAATGAAAGTAATCTTGTCCCTGTTTTTGTTAGACTTCCTCCCAAAGTTCCGGTCATTTGTGCAATTCCGGCAGACAGGCTTCTTTTTATACCTCCAAACAATCCCCCTGCCTTTTGAAACAGGATATTTTCTTTGAGCATATCTCCGGCTGCTTTTCCGACTCCTCCTAATGCATTAGTGACATTTTTAAAGTATCCTATCACTCCTCCCCCTGCTGCTTTTAATTTGTTTCCTAATCCAATACTTTTTGCCCCAAGAATTGCCGTTTTCCCTTCAAAAAGTGCAAATAGTTTTTGTACGTTTACAATTCCGTTTTTCATTTCCAGAAATCCCAGTTTTGCGGTAATTCCAGCTAGCTCCATTCCAGCAAGTGCTGTGCCTGCCTTTAAGGCTGTCTGAACCAGTTTCGGATTTTCTTGTGCAAATTGGGAAATCTTTACTACTACGGCTGCAACTTTATCTGCGGCCTTTCCTACTATCGGCAAAAAAGTCTGTCCAAGGACAATACTGAGATTTGCAAAACTGTTCTTTGCTTTCTGCATTTTTGATTCTGTTGTACTGTCCATCTTTGCAAAGGCTTCTTCTGTTGCACCTACGCTGTCAATCATACCCTGCACTTGCTCATTAAATCCTTCTACACCTCCTGATAGAAGTGATGTGGCAGCTTTTCCAGCCTCAGCAGAACCAAACATATCATTTAAGCTTTTCCCGCTTTTTTGTGCTGCATCCTCCAGCATTTGTACGACTTCGCCTAAGCTTTTTCCGCTTGCCATCAGTTCCTTAAAACTTTGTCCAGCCGTTGCCCGTAATGTCTTGTCCGCTGTTGTACCAGATTTGGAAAGCTCATTAAGCATACTGTTCATATAGGTTGTCGTTTCTGCTGCTGCAATTCCTTTGCTTGTCATGATTGCATAGCCGGCACATAACTGTTCCAATGCAACATTGTTTGCATTTGCTGTTGGGATAATTTTTCCCATTACACTAGATAACTGACCAACACTTACCTTACCTTTATTTTGAGTTTGTACCAACATATCAGATACTTTTGATACTTCCTCTGCTTCCATGCCATAAGCATTTAATATCGTGGTGAGGACATCTAATGTCTGTGCACTGTCTGCAAATCCTGCCTTGGCCAGTTTTGTTGAATAGGACACAAAATTTACAGCATCCCCTGTCTTCTGTCCGGCAGAAATTGCATTATATACATCATCTGCTATCTGACTAGCTGCAAGTCCGGTTGTATTTGACAGTTTCATGATCTCACTGGACATCTCATCAAGCGGTACAGCCTTTTCATCAGCAATCGTTGAAACCTTTGCCATAGCAGTTTCATAATTCTTTGCCGCCTGAACGGGGCCGGCATAGATTGCGGTTGCGATACCGCCAAATACCCCTATTGTTCCTGCTAATTGCAATTTAGTCTGGGAAATAGCAGCCTGGATTTCTTTTTGCTTTTCATTTAAACTTCCTAATCGTTCCTGAGAAGATTTCAGTCTGTCATAAGACTTCTGCAGCTTTTCGTTTTCACTGGCAAGGGTTTTTGTGTTGATTCCTGCCTGCTCTAACTCATTGCCCAGCTCTTTCATTTTTTGGTTATGACTTTCTATACTGGCAGAAGTTTGCTTTATTTGAACTTCTTCCTGTTTAAATCTATTATTGCACTGTTCAAGCTCCCTGGTTTCTCGGCTTAATTCGGCTGTTAATGCACCCGTTTCATCTCCATTTTTTTCAATTATGGCATTTAATGCATCAATATGGTCTTTATGTACCTGAATTTTCTGTGCTGTCTTTTCGTGCTGTATCTGCAGCTTTTCTAGCTTTTCTGTCTGCTTGAGAATTGCATTGGAAGATTTCGTGTAGCCATCAACCTTCGATTGCAGAGAATTGATTCCTTTTACACTTTCTTGCAGCTTCTTGTTTGTATCAATCGCACTTTTAAATGTGCTGTTAAAGTTTCCTCCAAGTGCAGCTTTTAACTTAAATAAAAGCTCAAATTCCTTTTGCGGCCCTGCCAAAATCCCACCCTCTTTCCTGTCACGTATTTTGTGCCAGGCGCTTTTGTTCTTTCCTGTCTTCCTCCTCTACTTCATTGCTGCTCTTAATCCAGAGAAAAAGTCTAGTTAGTGGAAGCTGCATAAAAAACGGAATCGGCGTATGAGAAGCCCTTGCCAGTCGGTATACCTGTTTCCTAATAAAATTTGCGGGACTTTTCATCTTTAGTAGCCCGCTTCGATTAAAAAACTTCGTGCCTCATTTTTAATTTTCATGTAATCTTTTAATTTCAGCCGTCTTAACTCATCTGCCCCCACTCCTGCTGCACGGGCAGCAAGCATAGTTTGAAATACGGAGGATACTTCTGGAGTTAGGACATATTTATTCTGGTCCTGTAATTCTTCTTCGATTGCTTCCACATCTTCACCACATAACTTATCAAAATAGAAGGTAAGGCTTTTGTAAGTCTTTCCTTCTATTTCTACAGGCTCGGAGAACTTATGCGTATAATTGATACTTTTTTTATGTTTGGATTTTGTTTCAGCCATGTTAAGAATTCCTGTTTTCTTTATTTCCTGCTGTTCTTGTGTAAATTCTTCCTGTTGTCCTTCATTGACAGTTTTATTTTCTTCCATATCGTTTTCCCTTTCTTGTTAAAAAAATGAAAAAAGCAACCATTATGGCTGTTTGTATCACTTGCCTAATGCGCGTTTAACTTCACTAAGATAATCCGTTCCATTGATATAGTAAATAAAATTCAGCGGATCTACTTCAATTACTTTTTTTCCTGCCAGATACAGTGCATAGTAGAATACGGCATATTCTCCACTGGAATCTGCAGTAGATGCTACGGCAAGCTTTCCTGGTGCAAATTTTTTGGGTTTTACCCTCATAATATGCTTGGCTGCTACTACTTCTATTTTTGAAGTTCGTGTATTGGTAATCTGCTGGGAAGCACGCAAATCTATTTTATGTATCCTTGGTTCTGCCAGCCTGATTGCGGCTGCGGTTACAGTTCTGAAATTTAGGGTTAATGTCATTGCTTCAATATGTCCTAACACAACCCCTTCCACATTTCCTGAAATGCCTGCTCCCTTGATTTCTTCGGTGAGATTTGCCACATCTGGAAGGGTTGCTTCTGACATTCCAAGGTATTCATTCGCATCCTCGTATACAGCAAAATTCGTAATAATTTCATCTATTCTTGCCATAATTCGTCTTCCTTTTCTTATGATACAGATAGTAAGTTAGATAAATAAGATACATCATATTCTAAAACATATTCCATTAACCGAAGTGGAGAAGGCGGCGTAATATAAATATGAAATTTCGCTTTTCCTGACATTAATGCAGTGTCACTGTTTTCCTCGTCCCGCAGTTCTACCCGACCTCCTATAATTTTTTCTTCGGCTGTCAGGCTGTTGAGCCAGTCATTAACCCCTTGCAGGATAGCATCTATCAGTCTTCTTACCAGCCTGCGGTCTGTATAAGACCAATAAGAAAGGGTTACTGTCTTAGCAACCCATTTAAACATCCGCGAGATACAGTAAAAATAATCTACCGGATCCGTATTGGCAGGAAAACAGGCTGTATAATCCCCCCAGCTTACAAATCCGTTAATAAAATTGAGTGCTGTTATAATTCCGTTATCATTTAAGTAGTTTGCCTGCTGCACATCAAGAATTACTTCTTCCCCATTGGCAAGTACCATACTGTCAGCCTGCAGTGATTTATTGGATGCACTTTCACATGGTGTTCCGCCTCCCAGGGAACTGTCATTATCTGTCCGCACTATCAATCCGGCAAGCTGAGAGGAATAGTTGAAAATCCTGCTTCCTAATTTTAGTTTGGGAAAGCATACCAGTTCATTTGTCTTCATGTAATTGTTAGACTGTTTCCAGGAAGGAGCTTCTGTATAATAGGTTACACCTTGTTCTTGTGATGTATCAATATCCAAAATTGCGTCTGCAAGAAACAGACCATTAATATTTTCCCCTTTGGCCGACATCACTGCTGCAACTTCACTGTCTTGTGACCAATTCGGACATAAAATCAAATCAGGAACTATTCTATATTTCGGAAATACGCTGTCTATCAGCTCCAGCCCTGTAGTTTTGTGGGTTGCTACACGATAACCGCCGATAATATCAGCTCTGGTTACTTTCGTTGGGTCAATTTCTGAAAACTGCACATTTATGGTTCCTTTTGTATCTTCCAGGAATTCAATGACACAGTTGGTATCATTATAAAATACCTCAAAATCAGCTCCCACCTGTTTATCAGTAACCTTCACAGTATCTGCAATCGCTTCAAGTGGCAACATCACCTGGTTGTCCACAATATCATATTCTCCAGAGGTCTCTTTTTTATGTTTTTGAGGATCTAATACATTTACCAAAAAGATAGGGGCAATCTGGTATAACTGGAAAGCGGTATAAATGACTTCGGAAAGTCCATAGGCTTCCCAGTTATCCGAATATCCCAATGCTTCAACCGCTTCTTTATAATTGTTTGCCATAATTACTTCATTGATTTTTCCGCCTGCTGTCTGCACAGGAGACGTTCCAACAGCAAAAATAATTCCGCTTTCTGCAACGATTGGGGTTGAAATACTTGTCATTAATTTTGAAGTGCTTATTCCATGTGTAATTGTAGCCATTCTTATTCCTCCCCTGCTGATTCCTGTCCTGCGATACTGGAAACAAGATCTGTATAATACTTATTTAAAATATTTCCTGCTGTCCTTGTCTTATCCTTTTTTTCTGCCATCTTGCCAACTGGGACAAGCAGTTTTTCTACCAGCGGATACCTTTCCAAGACTTGCCCAAGCTCTTGTTTGATTTCTGATATCGTTCCGACTAAGATTCTATTGGTTTTGAGCTGGCCAGCCGGCAATGATGGCCCTATATAAGCCAGAGTTACCGTTCCAGCGGTCAGGTCCCTTTCTGTGTTTGCCGTTTTGTCAGCAGCCTTAGAAACAGTCCTTGTTTTCTTCATAGTGATTACTGCCTTATCCTTTTCTGCCGCTTTTTCGGGACTTTCTGCTTTCTCTATTGCCATAATTCTTCTACCTCTCTCTTGATTGTTGGGATTGACCAGTTTGTTATCATTTCCCCAAAATAATAAGGCTGGGTACTGTCTGGATATATGAGATATTCCAAAGGATTTTGGAGGACAAACCGTTCACCGACGATTCCGGTTTTTTTCAATTCGCTTCTTATACGTAATATCACATTCAGAACATCAAGCGCACCTTCGCTTCCATCCTCAGAATAGGTTCCTACCACAATCCGCACAGTAGCTCTGCTTTCTTCTGGTTCCCGTTCTTCTTTGTCATCTTTTCCTGTGAGGAATTGCAGCAAAATATATGGAATCTTCTGTGTCTGGTCTTCCTTTGTTGGAAGCCGCATTTGATAGACATCTGCTGCACGTACTTTTACTTCTTCTTTATTCCTGTTTCTTACCCGTACTTGCAGTTTAATATCTGCTGTTTTTTCTTTGATAAATTTCTCCAGGCACCCCAACAGTATAATTGGTGTCATGTTTCTATCCTCCGTAACCGCTTAATATACGGTCAATTTCATGCTCCAGATGGTTATTGATAAGTTCCTGGGCTTCTTGTTCCAGTTGTATAAGTACGCTCTGGTTTCCTATCATCTGCCCCATTGCAAGGCCCATCTTTTCTTCCAGCTTTTCTGTATGTTGATTTCCGGTTCCGCTTTTTGTTTTTCCCATACGGGATTGTATCCCCTGTTCTCCTGTCCGTTCAAATACACCTAAATGTCCACTTTTCATCTGTGCAACGAAAGCCTCTTCCAATACACCGCCACCGCCTTTTTTTACACTGGCAAACACGGTTTTTCCAGTTCCTGGAACTTTGGGGGTTACACTGAATTTGTATAATGGAATTTTATATCCTGCAAAGGAAATATATCCTGCCAAATCTCCTGTACTGGCTTTTTTAATTCTGGTCTTTGTAGCTTCACTGGCTGCACGGGATTGTACGGTATAAACTTCTCTTACTTTCTTAATTGCTCCTGACTTTACCTTTGATAATCCTTTGTTCATTGCATTTGACAAAGCACACTCTGCACCTTTTGGAACACCTGCCAGAATATGCTCCACCCTCTGTACTGTTTCCGCCGAAAGTTCAATCATTCTGTCAATGCCTCCAATTCCAATACGATTTCTCCTGCTTCATAGCTGCTTTTTTCGATAATATAAAGATTGACTGCGCCAGCTTCATCCAGTTCGATTTCCCTGCCCTTTTGCGGTACAATTCCGAAATCTTCATGTGATAGGTACAATACGGCATCCACTCGGTATATGCCCTCTGCATTATCGCTGCCTGGTTTCTTCCTGTCTGCTTGCGTTACATGGTCAAGTACAGCCGGAACGGTGTACTGGCTTCCTTCATACCATAGGTTCATGATTTCGGCAAACTCTCCAGGATTATGAAATGTTTTTAAGTCTTTTAATAGTTGTGCTTTAAAATCCATTATTCTATGCTTCCATTTGCTCTTCCTGAAAATTGATGACTTCTCCCTGCAGCTCTTTTAATCCCTTTTCCTCATAATTTTCGCCTAAATCAAGACCCATAGAAGCAGCATAGGTGAATACGTCTTTTTTAGAACGGATTTTTCGGATTTCCTCTGGACTTTTGAGTATGTCAGGTTCCGTTTCATGAAATCCAAAAAAGCCTCTTTCGGAATCCTCCTCAACAGTTTTATCATAAGAATCTGCTGCAGTTGCCTCCATATCTACAGGAACAACAAAACCCTTTGATTTTAAGAATCCCAAATCTGCAGATGAAATATCTCTTGGAAGAATGGCTCCTGGCTGGTATTCTTTCCCACCGGTTATGATGGTTACTTTTGTTTTATATCTCATGATTCGCCGGCCTCCCTCTTTGCATAGATAACTGCCCAGGATTCCACATCAAACGGACGCGGAAGCGGTCTGGAAGTTAGTCTTACTTTCTTGACTTCGCTGGTTTCATCAACCCATACTTTAGGAACCAGCTTGCCTTCATAGGAACGGAATTTTTTATCCTCCATCTGTGTAACAAGCCCATATTCGATTTGCCCCTCACCTGTTGAATGGCCAAGAAGAACGGTCCCAGAAGGGATAATGGATTCATCCTCCCCTTCATCATTTAAAAACCATTCATCATAGGTATAAAGGTCAAGATCCAGTTCTGCAATCCTTCCATAAAAGGTCAGTGCCGGATCTACAACACGAGGCTCAATCACAACATTTTTCATATTCAGCACATCCATAGCCTTAATGACAAATGTATTCCTAATAAAGTCTTCAATTACATCAGATGAAAATATCGCAATATCTGGTGCCCGACCAGTATCTTTGATAATTTTCTTGCGCAATCTGCGGAAAAGAGGAAGCGGATTGACCGTCGTAAGCGTCCACTGTTCATCAGTCCCCAATACCACAATATTAGTGAAGCCAAAATCAATCTGGACATCCACTCCTTCTTCTTCGTCAACCACATCCAGCTTTCCCTCGAAAAGAATCTGTCTGCACATCCATTCTTTTCTTCTGTCAATGGCATCTTCCAAATCGGTCAAGTCTTTTGCAAGAAGCTCATCCTCTCGCTCCTCTGGTGTTCTCTGTGAATAGATATTCTCACCGATTGCACGGCTGGAAATATCGTCAATAGTCAGCGGTCTTTCTGGTGCAATTTTCGGTGTTGAAAACTGATTTGTTTTCCAGCCCTGGCGCGAAATCACTTTCCCGCCCTTGCGTGGGCTTACAAACGGCGCCATGATACGTTTTCCCTTGCGGACATCAAACTCAACTTTTTCCGTTACATGGGTCTGTTCGCTAGGGAAAAAAGTTTTCTGCAAAAACGATCTGACAGGCGGCGTCTGGTCATATGCTTCCATCATTTCCCGTGTGGTATATTCTGCCATTCTCTTAGCCCTCCTTATTCATAGTTCTGTACATTCCGAAGGTAAATTCCCACCTTTTTCATGTCATTTTCATAGGTTTCAATTGTTGTATCCTCTCCAGACACAATTACCGCTGCGCGGTTATATTCTCCGGTCTGGTAACATACAGCAGGGATATTGTCAGCGGAGGCCTCGGTTCCTGTGTCGCAATCGTCAGTCAGGATTCCGAACACTTCCAGGTTCATTTCTGTTTCAGCTGCACTTTCACTTTCTCCGTTTTTTACCTTTACAATAGATCCAGCAAAATATCCAGACTTGTCAGTACCTTTCATAATTAGGGAACCACGCTTTAAAATGCCTTGACCTGCCTTTAGTCCGATTCCCTCTTTCAATATGGGAAATTCGTTTCCGGCAATCAGAGAATCTGGTCTAAATGTTCCGATTTCTTCAAATAATCTCATATCATCTTCCCCTTCTGATGTCTTTTTTCAGCTTTGCAGCAAAACCGTTTACTTTCTGTGCGTTTTCAGCCTGTTTCTGGCTTTCTGAATCATATCCCATGTTAGGCTCTGTTTCGACTGCTGCTGCACCGGAATTCTGCATATCATTAACCATCTGATTTAAAAATTTTGTTCCAGCTGCATGATTTGCTTTCATTTGTGCCAGCGCTAAATCAGCGGCTGACATTGGTTCATCATATTTCGCCTTCGTCAACAATTCTTCTGGGATTCCGCTTGAAATTTCGTCAATCGCTTTCAGGCGTTCCCTTTCTTCGGAAACAGCATCCGTTGCAATCTGTTCACATAACTGTGGATAGGCTGCTTTGAGTGTTGCTGTGTCAGTAATAACAGACTCTGTTTTTTCTTTTTCATCCATCTTTGTAGTTCCTTTCTGAGAGTTTTTTGATGTATTAAAAAAAGTCCGGGATTCTTTCTGTGATTGGTTAGAAAGATCCTGAACCTTTTTTTGTATCTTGTCTGGAACAAATGTTTCTACATAGTTTTTAAAACTGTATGAAACCCCGTTTACAATAAAGTTATTAGAAATGGTACTGTTTTGAAAATCGGATTCAATTACGCTATCGCAAAATCCAGCGACAACTGCTTCTTGACCAACGTACCAGCTTTCTTCATCCATCAGCTGATTGATTTCATCCTCTGTTTTATTCAGCCGTTCCATATATGCACAAACAATACTTTTCTTTACCTGGTTTGTAACCTCTGCCAGTTTTAACAGCTCTTCCGCCTGATAAGACCCCCATAAACTGACAGAAGGATTATGCGCCATCAGAATTGCATTTTTAGCAATCCTGCGGCTTTCACATGCCATCAGGATAATCGTTGCAGCACTGGCACATATCCCAATAATAGTACCAGTAATCGTTGCTTTGTTCAGGATAAGTGCATTATAGATTGCATTTGCCGCAAATACATCACCGCCGCCCGACTGGATCACTACGTTTATCACTTTCTTATCGCCCAGTGCATTTAATTCATTGATAAAGTTTCGGTATGTAATACAATCATCATCCCACCAGCTTTCTTCCGACTGAATTGTACCAAAAAGCTGTAATTCTGCTGTGTCGCCATTGTCCAGGAAATTCCAGAATTTACCTGTTTTTGGTTCTAAACTTCCTGCTGCCGTTGGCTGATTCATTATCATCATTTTCCGGTTCATCGGTTTCTTCCTCTCTTTCTTTCAGAGTTTCGTTTTCTGTCCCTGAACAAATAATCCCTGCTGCTTCCATTAACTGCTTTTCACGTGCCAACTGTGCGGCATTACTGTCAAAATCACCGCCTGTCATTTCTATGGTTTCCTTCTGCCGTGTGGATAAGCCGATATTGATGCGCTTTTCTGCCGCATTTACTTCTTTCACCGGATCAATCATGCCTTGTGCTGGTCCATTCCACTGTGCACCGCAATATGCAGCACGAATCAGGGGATCTAGAAAGAAACCAGGTGCCTTCAGGCGGTTATTTGCAATGGCTTCTGTCAAGAATAGTTCATATACTGGCTGGCAAAAGTCAGCTGCCATCCACGAGCGTTTCATCCGAAATGCTTTCCAGGCTTCCAATAATGCAGCACGGGAAGCAGAATAGCTTGATGAAAAATGCTTTATAAGAAGTTCAACTGGTATTTCCAAAGCCGCACCAACATATTTTGCCAGTGATGTTGTAAATGCATCAAAATTGCTTGACGGTCTTTTGGCGTCAGCAATCTCTACACTTTCACCAGGTGCCAGTATATTAACTATGCCAGGCCCTATCTCATAATTTCTATCATCATCACAAATCTGATCTTCTTCATCCATAATGCCAGTAAAACCGATTTCCGATGTACCTTTTTGGGATGTAATGAACACTGTAAAAAATCCGTTGATAACAGCAGCCATCATTTCCGCTTCGCTGTACCTTGTCAGTTGTTTTAATGCTTCAATGACTGGTGCTAAATATGGAACACCCCTATATTGTTCTGCCCGTTCCGTTTCATATATCATCAGAACATTAGGTATTCCAGTCTTCTCTCCGAATGCCTTAACCCGTTTCCATTCTTTCTGTGCATAAAGGCTGCTGTTGGGATAGGTGGAACATATGTGATAGGCAACAATGCGGTTATTACTATCTACCTCAACGCCGTTGAAAATCCTGTTTTTCGTGTCTGGATCTGTAGCGTACAAATAGACATTGTTTCCGGTACTGTGCGGTGTGGAAATACGATCCGACTCTATCAAATGGAGCCGCAGTCCATACGGAAGCGTCCTTGTTGGCTGTTCATATTCCAAAAGGACACAAGCATCACCGTTCATCAGCCAGGACATACATGCCACTTGTTGAATTTCGTAAAAATTATTTACTCTTGTGGAATCACAAAATTTTGACTTCGCCCACAATTCAAATTCACGCTCTGCATCCCGCTGCCAGGCAGCAGCTTCATCCATTGTCATCCCAAGAAACTCTGCGTCTATCGTGCTTTTTAACCGCAAGCCCTCACCGACTATATTGGTTCGATTCGTTTTAATTGCTGATACAGCCAGTGGTGCCGACATAAACAAGCTTCTTGACCTCTGCCGCAATATGGGTATATTTCTATCAATATCTTCTTGCGGTGTTTTACTGGATGCCAGCCAGCCACGCATGGAATTTTTGTTCCGTGCAGCCCCTGATTCATCATATCCAGAATTTTGAAATGCCCTCATTGTTCGTAGCTTTAAACGGGCCGATTCGCGCCGTAATGCCAGTTGTGGACTTATCCTTTCAATAGCTTTATCAAATATATTCATAAATTACCGCCTTATATATCCCTCGGAAGGAGGCGGAATGCTTTATTTTTCCCGCCGCTTGATTCCAATGTTTCAATTTGCCCTTCCAAATCTTTGATTGCTGTCCGTATGGTAGACAAATCGGCCCGTTTTAGGCTTCTTGAACCGATCGTGTATTCCTGATTCAGCAACACCGCTTCTTCCGCCTCATAGTACATGGAAAGCCGTTTTTTGTACCGTTCCAGCCGTTCTTTTTGCAATCTTGTCAATCTGATTCCACCTTTCTACAATGTAACTCCATGGTTTACTGCTCCCGTTCGCTGCTTTTTCTTCGCTTTTCCTGGCCGCTTTTTCATGTAATTGATACCTGCTTTTACTTTCTTTTCCAAAATATCCCAATCAGGATGCAAGATTTCAACGGCTGCGGTATTATAGACACGAAGATCCAGTGGCTCATTCCTTATACCGCTTTTCTTTTTCCACTTTATAACCGCCCGATTATCTTTCATTTCCACTACCCTCTGTTCACTGTTTAGCCCCTTTATCACTGTTTCACTATATCCACAGTCCGCATTAATCGGAAAATGGCAATATCCTGGTCCTTCGTCAACGGTAGAAAGCCTGGAAACCACAATTTCTTTCCCACTATCCACTCCAAGAATAAACACTTTGACGTTATATTCATTGTTGGTTGACAGTTTATGTATTAACGGAATTCCTTGGTTTTCCCGTCCGAATCCTTTTATTCCATAGATACGTTTTCCCTTTTTTTCCATCTTTTTCAAAAATTTATAACATTCTGTTGTCTTATGTCCGCCAGTATCGATACAGGTAAGAGCGATTAAAAGAGAAGATCCAGATGCAAAGTGAAATTCCCTGTCAAGCCATAATTCCAATCGCTGCCAGGTTTCTTCTTTGTCCAAATCCCCATATAATTTTTCATATTGGATTCCCCATGATTCAAACCCGCGCCCCCAGCCGACAACCTCAATCTCAAACCGATCGTCTTGGACATCAACGGATGCCGTTAAAAGAAGGACACCCTCTGGAATCTCTGCTTGATATCGTTCCCGACGTGTAAGAAGGGAATCATCATCCGCACCCTTTCCGCGTGCTTCCCAGGTTTCCCCCAGCACCGTATTGATAAAGGTTTTCAGCTTATTCGTGTCGCCGTTTTCTTTCCTTTCTTTTTCAGCCTCTCTCCATTCTCGAATAATTGCGGGCCAGTGTGTCCATGGGGAGGTCAATTCATTTAGGTGAAAGGAACGCTTTCGGTGCCGTTCCGGATGTGCTGCAATCCATTTCCCCTCCCCTTGCTTCCAGTCAACCTCCGAAATGTGCTCCCCACAAAACTTGCACTCCATTGTCACATCAAAAAAGTGAATTCTGTTCCATTCATAGGGTTGATATTTCCCACAGCATGGACAGGGAACGCACCATTCTTCCATTGTGCCAGATTGAAACTCTTTTTCTATCTGGCTGGATCCTTTTATTGTCGGTGTAGAAACTTTGATTTTCTTTTTATTCCAGAAAGCGGTTGTTCGTTTCTCTGCCAGCTTAATCGGATTTCCTTCTGTTCCTGCACTAACCGGATAACGATCCGTTTCGTCCATCAGGACAATCCGCACTGGACGTGAAGCAAGGCTGGAAGCAGAGTTTGCACCAGCGATTGTTACATGACCGCCAGGGAATGTTTTATGCAAAATCGTATTCCCAGAAGTCCTGGATTTTGCGTCACGCACTTTTCCGGTCAGCCTTGGTGTGTCGCGGATCATCGGGGCTAAACGGTCTTTTGAAAAATCTTCTGCCATTGGCTTAAGGGTTGGCTGTACTACTAGCATAGGCGCCGGATCGTAGTCTATGTAATAACCGATAATATTTAAAATCAACTCTGTTTTTCCGACTTGTGCACTGCTCATGATAACAATATCTTCCACAAGCGGATCATTGACTGCATCCATAATTTCCCGTTGATAGGGTGCCCTGTCTGTGTTCCACTGCCCAGGCTCCGCCGCACTTTCCGGCGATAACCTCCGGTAACGATCTGCCCACTGGCTAACTGTCAGGACAGGCGGCGGACTGATTGCTTTTGCAAGATCCCTAAATAGCTTCAGCGTCTTAAATTCAATACTGCGATCTTTGCGGCGTGTTTTCAGGATAACTGTGTCAGGATTTACAGGCGGAAATGGTTCAATCGTTATTTTCTTGCTCATACTCGCCTTCACTTTCCTCCACATATTCATCACTATAAAATGTCTTCGGATCGTAATCTTTCAATTCATTAAGTGCTTCGATTACCTCTTTTGTCAGGCGTTCTTTAATAAAAGCAACCTCTCGGTTTTCCAGAATCGGTGCTGTCTTGGAAGGAATACTCATCATTTTGGTTTTAAAGGCAACTAGCATATCCATCATAACGATTTGTACATCCTCTGCCTTATGCAATTCTCCTTTCATGACCTGCAATTTTAATTCTGATATATGACGTTTAACTCTCTCATGTAATGCCTTTTCTTCATCAAAATTGATTTCACCGTCTGCGAGATCCACGCCAATGCCCTCTGCCGCCAGCTTCAGCGTAAGGAGATAATTCTTTATGGATTCCACTAGCTTATAGCGGCCCTTTGCAGCTCTGACAACAGTTCCTTCTTCTGCCATCTGCCGAATCCTTCGGTCAGTAACCCCAAACATATCCCCCAGCACTGCTGCAGATACTGTTATACTGTCTATATTTGTAATCTTTGCTGAGTCTGTATCTATCCTTGCCATGCCTTTGCTCCTTTCTGACTTCTAAACCGGAAACGGCAATTTCCATTATTATTTTTTAAAATCTAGCCACAGATTGGGCTCGTGCACCCGCAACTTTTTTTGTGTGTTTGAAAGAACCTAATTTTGGTATACAATAATCATCCGAACTAATTGGCATTTACAGCAAGATATCATCAATGATTTGGTTCCTGTTTGCCTTATACTGTACTATTTGTATTAGTACAATTCATTCGATTTACTTGTTATATCTTATGGCTTTGTCAAATCGTCTGATTGGAGTTCTTTCAATATAAACCCTCCAAAAAAGATGACCTTTATTAACAATGATTGGATATGTCAAGTAACGGATAAAAATAAAAATCCCTTCCCATTTTGCTTATGATGAGAAGGCACATTGACACCCCCCATGCCTAAAGGCAGGAGATTCTTGTTTCTACCACTACTGCGTTAGCTGACACCTTACAATGTCGCAACGTCTTACACAGTGTCCACAAGCTAGTTTATACTGTTCCCGTATGCCCTACGGTGCAGTCTTATCTTTGTTTATGCTGACTTCATTTGCAATCCTTTATTCAAAATATTTATACTTGCATTGATATCCCTGTCGTGGTTTGTGTTACATACTGGACACTTCCATACACGAACCGACAGATTTTTCACCAGCGGATTTTTATACCCACAACAAGAACAAGTCTGACTACTTGGATACATGGTTGGTACTTTTACAACATCATTCCCATACCAGGCTGCCTTATACTCAAGCATGGTGAAGAACTTAGACCATGATACAGAACTGATGTGCTGTGCCAGTTTATGATTACGCATCATAGTTCTTACGTTCAGTTGCTCAATGCAGATTGTTTGGTTTTCACGAATCAGCCTAGTGGACTGTTTCTGCAAGAAATCATTTCTTTGATTGGTAATCTTTTC
>DEPC01000038.1 GCA_002358555.1 Hungatella sp. UBA3402
GATTTATTATGAAAAAAAAATCTATAAATTCTGCCCCAAAACTAACCAAGCAGTTAGATTGGATTACTACTGTGATTCCATTTATTTCTATTCTTCTTTTATGTGTCGTATTTTTTGTAAGCCCTGGTGAGTCGGGTGGTGTTCTGGCATCTATCCGGTATTTCCTGGGAAATGAGTTGGGAAGCTATTATCTTCTTATGGGATTGGGAATTTTCCTATGCTCCCTTTATATTGCCTTTTCCAAATATGGAACTATCTGCTTAGGAGAGGAGGCAAAGCCTCAATACTCCTCGTTTCAATGGGGTTCTATGATGTTTACTGCGGGACTGGCGGCAGATATTCTCTTCTATTCTTTATGTGAATGGATTTTATATGCAGGAGAGCCCCGAATCGCTCAGATGGGAGAAATGCAGGATTGGGCATCTACATACCCATTATTTCATTGGGGGCCTATTCCATGGAGTTTTTATATGGTTTTGGCAGCAGCTTTTGGTTTTATGCTTCATGTGCGCAAACGAAATAAACAAAAATATTCGGAAGCCTGTCGTCCTCTTCTCGGCAGCCATGTAGATGGATTTTTAGGAAAATTGATTGATTTAACAGCTGTATTTGCATTACTGGCAGGAACAGCTACTACCTTTTCTCTGGCTACACCTCTCCTTTCTGCTACTATCAGCCAGGTATTTGGATTAACTCAGAATCATTTACTAACTATTTTTATTCTGATGATTATCTGTATTACCTATACAGTTACTGTATATTTCGGAATGAAAGGTGTCTCAAAGTTGGCAGCCTCATGTTCCTACCTATTTTTCACTCTTTTAGCTTATGTACTGATTGGAGGAGGAGAGGCCCGATATACTATCGAAACTGGAATCACTGCGATAGGAAACTTGGCTCAAAATTTTATTGGTTTATCTACCTGGTCTGACTCTTTAAGAACCTCCTCTTTTCCTCAGAACTGGACTATCTTTTACTGGGCCTATTGGATGGTATGGTGCGTGGCAACTCCATTTTTTATTGGCTCTATCAGTAAAGGGCGGACCATTCGCCAGACAATTCTAGGTGGATATTTCTATGGGCTGGCAGGAACTTTTACCTCCTTTATTATTTTAGGCAACTATGGACTTCATCTTCAAGTAAGCGGCAAATTTGACCTTATGGGACTGTATGAGAAAACTGGAGACCTTTATCAAGTAATTCTGTCAGTGATGGATACTCTCCCTTTTGCAAAAGCTGGTCTTATTCTTTTAGCAATTACTATGATAGCCTTTTATGCCACCTCCTTTGATGCCTTGACCATGGTAGCTGCTACCTACTCTTATAAAGAGTTGTCTAGCGAGATGGAGCCTCACAAAAATGTAAAATTATTTTGGGCTATTCTTTTGATGCTTCTTCCTATTGTACTGATTTTTTCCGACAGCTCCATGGCCAATTTACAGTCAGTTTCTATTATTGCGGCATTTCCTGTTGGAATTATTATTTTATTGATTATAGGAAGCTTCTTCAAAGATGCCAAGGAATATTTAGAAGAAAAAGATTCATAAGTGTTTAGATAGCGATATTATTTACAGAAACCTTAGTATCTATTAGACTCTAGCTATCTACATCAAAATCCACCCCCTTTATCTGAGCATAGCAAATTTAGGGGGTGAATTCCTAAGCAGATTCTGTGGTTGAAGCGTTACTTCTTCTTAGACTCCTTAGTGGAATTGATACTCCTTAATTACCATCTGTAACGTCCGGTTTCCATTATATTCATTGATACTCGGATAATAAATTACATCTATTGTCTGTTTTGTTCCCATTTCTTCTATAAATGCATCTCCTTCTCCGAACCAGATTCCATCTATTGTTGTTCCTTCAGGCGTTGCCATAGATAACTTTACTGCATTACGATTTCTTCCTAACACCTTAACATTCCGAATATGAATTCCTTTTTGTGCAAACTGAGGTTTTTCGTTTCCTTGTCCAAATGGCTCTAAAAGTTCTAATTCATGAATGAGTGGCTCTGATACATACTCCATAGGCATAGCTACATCAATCCATAATTGTGGAATAAAATCCTCTGGTGTCAAGTTTGCATTTTTATTGAGCTCTTTGCGAAATTGCTCTACATGTTCTTCTGGCATAGAAAATCCTGCCGCCATAGGATGTCCACCGAATTTAGTCAAAAGCTCTTTTACCTCTAAAAGAGCCTTAAACATATGATAGGCTTCAATAGAACGGCCAGAGCCCTTTACCCCTTCTTCAGCCTTTGTAAGAATCATAGTTGGCTTGTGATATTGCTCTCGAATTCTTCCTGCAATAATACCAGCTAGAGATTCATGACATTCTGGAAGATAAACCACTAAAACTTTATCATTGGAATACAGTTTTTCCACCTGTTTGGCTGCTTCCTCCACTCCCTTGCTGGTCATATCCTTCCTCTGGTCATTGAGAAGCTTCAACTCTTGGGCTAATCTATCTGCTTCTTCCTCATCTTCACTTAAAAGAAGTCTCAATGCCATCTTTGCAGTCTGAAGTCTTCCTCCTGCATTGAGACATGGACCTATGACAAATCCAATATGAAATCCTGTTAAATGGGCAATGTCCAGATTATTTTTCTCTACCAACTTCCGAAGCCCTACACTTTTTGTCTCTGGCATCCTCGCTAACCCTTCCTTTACCAGAATCCTGTTTTCATCCTGAAGCTTCATTACATCCCCAACCGTAGCAATAGCTGCAAATTCTATCATTTCCTCCCATTCCTTTTGAGGAACTTCAAACCGTTCATATAATACCATAATCAACTTATAAGCCACTACTGCTCCACAAATCTCTTTCCATGGATAATTACAGTCCTGCTGTTTAGGATTTATAATTGCTGCAACATCGGGCAAGATATCCTTATCATCTTTTCTAGCTATATCATGATGGTCTGTAATAATGACTGTCATTCCCAAATCTTTTGCCCTATCCAGTTCTACTACAGCCGAAATCCCATTGTCACAGGTTAAGATAGTATCTACTCCATCTGCTGCTGCTGCCTCAATAATTTGTATATTGATTCCATATCCATCTTTGATACGGTCAGGAATCTTGTAATCTACCCTAGCTCCCACTCGGTTTAGAGCTTTAAAAAGCAGGTATGTAGAGCATACGCCATCAATATCATAATCCCCAACAATCCGAATCTGTTTTCCTTTGGATATCTTTTCCTGCAAAATATCTACTGCCAGTTCTACATCCTTCAACAGATAGGGAGAATAACAATCTTTCTTGGTTCCATATAAATATCTGCGAATTGCTTCCTCTTCACATACATCTCGATTTCTCATAATCCTGGCTGTGACTGGACTTATATGAAACTCCTTTGCAATCTTTTCAAAATCCGCCTTTTTTGTATATAACATCCATTTTGCTCTCATTTTTTTGATTCCCTGTCCTTTTATCCATTCTTATTGAGCTTAAACTTTTGTCTCATATTCCCTCAGCCTCTTCCTTCTCTCTTTATAATCTGGAATCTGCTGTTTTACAATCTCCCAAAATCTAGGAGAATGATTCATCTCCTTGCGGTGAGCCAACTCATGTACCACCACATAGTCTATCAACTCTTCTGGCAAAAGTACTAACTTCCAATTAAAATTTAAGTTTCCTTTTCCACTGCAACTTCCCCATCTTGTAGCCTGCTGTCGAATTGTAATTTTTCCATAAGTTATCTGCATTTTCTCAGCCCATATCCATGTTTTTTGAGCCATAAGCCATCTGGCATGTTGTCTATACTCTTTAATCTGCTCCTCTGTATAAACTGTCTTTTCTTCTAACCTTTTAAGAACCTCCTGCTGATGAGTGGCAATCCAATCCCTATGCTCCCACACAAAGGTATGAATCTCTTTATCTGGTACTCCCAAAGGGCATCTAACCTCTACATTGCCATCTTTCTTTACTTGAATTGCCATAGTTTTTCTCTTGGAATGTACTATCTTATAGGGAACCATTTTTTCAGTCAGCTTCATAGTTTTCTTCCATATCTCCAAATATCACGCAAAGATGCATATTGTCCTGTTCTGCATCTTTTATCACCTTTTTTACCTTTTCCAGATAAACAGATAACTTGCTATCGTCTTTTGGCTGACAGAATACTCCAATACAAGTATCTTCTGTGATAGAGGTCAATGCATCATATAGAGCATCCAGATTATTGCCATAAAAATCCCCAAATTCCAACTCAAACCTTATATATTTATGAATCCATTCCACTGTTTTTGCTGGATTTAAATCTAATAGTCTCTTTCTCATAACAGGTTCTCCTTCTGCCTCTATAAACAGTTCCTACTATTCTCCATATAACTGTTCAAAAGTATTATAGTGGTCTTCTGTATAGTAAATTAGACCATCACTAGAATAAATCAATCTCTTAGCGCCTCGATATCCACCCTCAAAATCAATATCACATTCAAAATATTTGCGTCCCTTCTTGTCTGGCAACAATCCCTCATAATTTCCAAATCTATTGCCGCCAATACTTTTACCTGGGGCTACTTCCCATAAATTTCCCTCCTTACTGTTCCAGCCTAATTGTTCTGCCTCCTGCTTTGTAATATAGTTGTCTGGAAGATGGCCATAAAGATGAAGATACTGTGCTACCTCATCTTTCGTTGAATAAACTCCCGATTCCTCCACCGATAATTCTAAAGATTCCTGAGACTCCATCTCTTGCTCTGTTATTAACTCAGTATTTTTTATATCGGCTGTATGTATTGTCTCTCTATTAGTATTTTCTTTTGTAATATCTTCCGAATTGTTACTAAGTTTCGTCCCTTTGCTAGTTTCTGCTTCTTGACTATCTTCAGAATCTTCACTATTTTGTATCTCTTTACTGCTATCTATCTCCTCACTTTTTTCTTTCTGAATATCTTCTGAACTTTTACTTTCTTCTATTGTTTGACTGTTCTTTATCGCCTCTTGGCTGCTATCTGCTTCTTTATAAACCTCATTTTCTTCTGTATCTATACTACTTTCTATCTTACTGTCATATTCTGACGTTTCCTGGTGTTTTATCTCAGTGTTACTTGATTCTCTTTGATTTGCCTGTGTTACTCCTATATTCTGTATCTCTGAGCTTTCATTGCCTCCAGATATTGGAACTACACAGCCTCCCAGGCATATCATGAGCAACCATAATGCGCCTAAAAGTCCCCAAATTCTTTTTAAGCGTGTTTTTTGTTTCCAAGTTTTTCTTTTTAAATGTTCCATTACTTCTTCTCCCTTCTAAAAAATATTCCTAAAGGCGTCTTTACTTTTTTTCTTGCAAAAATTCTTTTTAAAAACTTTATATTTTGAAAAATATAGTCGCAATCCCTCACCTGATATCTCTTGGGCGAATAGCAGACATGCGGAAGGGAAGATGGAGCTGACCCACATATCGCCACAAGAATGCCTTCGTCGTTCTTGAATTGCTTCAAATTTTTGCTGTCACCCGTATTATAACGAAAAATTTCAAGGCACACAAGTCAAAGTCTTTCATTTCTCTACTTACATTCTCACAACAAAATTATTTTGAATAGGCGAAATTTTTCTTAAAGAAAAATCTTATAATAGAAATCTCCCTTCCAATGCCAGAAATTGATTCAGCAACATTCTGCTAACTCTAGCTCCAAATATAGTAGCTGGATGCGCTGGATAATACATAGAATCACTGAATTCTTTATTTAGCATCACCAACACATATGGCCCATAAGGAGTATAAATAATACCTCCATCATTTCTGCAGGCATCCATACTCCCACTTTTCGATGCCACATGAATCAAAATATCATCTGTATTATCACTATCCATATATACTGGTGGAAAATCCTTGGTAATCATACTGTTATAATGTTGTTTCTTGAAAATCTCCACCATCTCATTATCAGCCCTTTTGCTAATCAGTTCTCCTCTGGCCAACCGCAAAAATATGCTTCCATAATCGTTAGGAGTAGTAGTTCCCAATCTTTTGTATTGTTCAAAGTCAATTGGATTATGAAGAATGGTATCTTTACAGCCAAGTTTCTGGATACAGGTATTGATAGTCTCCACTCCAAGATATTCAATCAACATATTAGTAGCAATATTATCACTGACAATAATCATCAATGTGGCAATATCCCGAATTCTCATTGTTACACCTGTCTTTAGTGCACATAAAATCCCACTTCCATCTACAAAATGTCGCTTCTCATAGGTTAAAAGTTTTTCTAAATCTGTATTTCCCTTTTCTACCTCATCGAACAGACAAGCCAAAATATAGGTCTTTATCGTGCTGGCTGTCTCAAATTTTTCATCTGCTCCTATAGAAATTATATTTCCGTGAAAATCATCTGCATAAATGCCCATCACTCCATCATAACTTTGAAGCTCTGCCTCAATTCTTTTCTCCAATGTAAGTCTTGTATCCATAAATAATTCTCCTTCCGTTTCTATTTGTAGACTTTCTCAAAATAAAAATAAATAGCGGGAAGCACTGTCTATCTCTCACAGTCGCCTCCCGCGCATCTTTTAACCTATCTTTTTGATGAGGTCAAATATCAAATTTTCCCTCTTCATCTTCTTCCTCAAAATACTCTCGGTATTCCACATCAATTTGATATCTCATCCGTTTCATGCTGAAATACAGATGGTCCTTTAAAGCCTGTTCCATGCCAGCAATATCCTTTTTTTCCAAAAATTCGATAAGATTTTCATGTTCATGGATAATCCTATCAAAATCTGTTTCTGTCACAAAATCCAGCATCCGAAACCTTGTATAATGAAGTTGTTGCTCTTGCAAAAGTTTCCAAAGCCAACTCTTTTTTGTTGCTTCAAACCAGAATCCATGCATCTGAGCATCGAGCCGATAAAACTGCTCTGGTTTAAAATTCTCTGTCTGCACTAGGGCTTTTTGCTTTCTGAGCATATAGTAGATATCTTCCATCAGAAATGGGGTAGCAATCTGAGAAAAGTCTCTCATAACCATAGTCTCTACGGCTACCCGCATATAAATCATCTGCTTAATATTACTGAGGCTTAAAAGAGTTACATAGATTCCTCGATAGGGAACTGTAACCACAAAACCCTGTTCCTGCAAAAGACGCAGTGCATCCCTCACAGGAGTTCTTGATACAGAAAACCGTTCACAGATTTCATTTTCCTTAATCAACTGTCCTGGCTTTAGTTCCAAATTCAGTATCTCCTGTTTCAATACCTGATACACCATTTCTTCTCGGTTTTTGTAAGTTACTTCCTCCATGCTGTCACCCTTTTCCATTCTGTAAATTTTTCTCTACAGGTTGCCTTCTAAGTAATAATATTCCATGTCTATTTATCACTCTCCATAGTTAAAGCTAGGAGTTTTATGACACATTCGATAAATCATACAACTACAAAGAGCTTTACTCATCCTATTTTAAATCCACTGCTTCAAGGTT
>DEPC01000178.1 GCA_002358555.1 Hungatella sp. UBA3402
TAACCTCTTGACCAATTGGCCTTATTGATATAAAAATTCTGCTATCTAACAGCAAAAGCAGGATACGGGAGTCGGACCCGCCTCTTCAGCTTGGGAAGCTGACATACTACCGATGTACTAATCCTGCCCGTCTCTACCTAACTTATTATATCATAAAATTGTCAGGAATCAAGAGGAAATTTTAAAAATTTAAAAAAACAGTTGAAGTTTAGAAATTTAATAGGATTGATAAGTATAAATTTAAAGGACTGAAAAAAGTGCAAGACACATAGAATGGAATGGGCAATGGAAAGGTCCTTTTATGCAGTGGGAGGAGCCTACAACCAGTAGAAAGGAGTTTATTTATGAATGGAGAGGAAAAGGTAGTAAATGTTGCAAAAGAAGAGGTTGGATATTTAGAGAAAAGGTCTAATAAAGATTTAGACAGTAAAACAGCTAATGTAGGCAATAATAATTATACAAAATATGCCAGGGATTTATTTCCAACTTTACAAGGGCAACCTTGGTGCGATATGTTTGTAGATTGGTGTTTTGTTCAGGCATTTGGCCAGGTTCAGGCACGACAGTTAATAGGAGGAAATTTCAACGCTTATACCCCCACTTCTGCACAATATTACAAAAATAAAGGGCAGTGGAGAACGATTCCTCAACAGGGAGACCAGATTTTCTTTAAAAACTCTATTCGTATTTATCATACAGGAATTGTGAAAAATGTGATAGGAGATAGGGTCTATACGATTGAAGGCAATACTGGAAGTGGAGCAAGTGTGATTGCTAATGGGGGAGGGGTATGGGAAAAGTCTTATCCCTTATCTCATAGCCAAATTGCTGGATATGGGCGGCCAGATTGGTCTATTGTGGAGACACCAGAATATCAAATAGGCTGGAATAATGACCAGAATGGCTGGTGGTATGCAGATACCGCTAACACTTACTTAAAATCTTGCTGGCAGGTCATCAATGGCCACAAATATTATTTTAATGAAGATGGATATGCATTGACAAATTGGCATGAAATAGGAGGAAAATGGTATTATTTTGAGCCAAGGCCAGGGCATCCTCTGGAATGTGGTCTGTATGTTACAGATGCCAATGGGGTACAAGATGTAGGAAATTTTTAACAAGTGCCCCTCTTTTTCCTTTGCTAAAACAGGTTAAAAATCCCCCGAAGTTTAGTTTTCTTCGGGGGAACATAGAGCCTGCTGGGCTGCAATGGTATTCAAGGTATCACCTAGTTGGGAGAACATAGAGCTGATGAGTGCAATTTCATCAGCAGTTTTTCCTTCTGAGATACAGCAGGCTAACACAGAAATAAAGATAGAAAGATTGCAGGTCTGCATAAAATCACCTCATAGAAATTTATGCAGAGAATTTAAAAGAAAGAAGAATCATTTCAAAGATTTCAATGCCTCTTTTACATCTTTTTTAAATTGTTTCCACTCATCCTCATTATCAACAAAATATTTGGGGCAGCCTTTTTGATTGACATCATAATGACGGATTACATCATTGGGAGATAGCTCCAGTTCTTTGCACAGCCAAGCTGTCAATTTGACTAGAGAGTCATAAGTGACTTGATTGTATTTTCCTGTTTCATCGGGATGACAGGTTTCAATGGAAATCGTGTCACTGTTGCGGGGAGCATTGGCATAGGCTATCTCACTAACAGGAATACACTGCAGAATTTCTCCTTCAAGACCAACAATAAAATGGCTGCTGGCAGAGGCACCAGATTGTTGAGGGTCCTGGTCTGCCAAGCTATCAAAATATAGACGGTTAGCTTCTGCACTAGTACCAGGGTTGCCCACATAATGAATAACAATATTATTGATACGCTTTAAGGATACATCTGGACGGGAGAAAATATTTTTTCGTATCAGCTTTTGCTCTATCCATTCTGGGGGCTGGATAGACTTTAAATTTACATTATAAGGCTTTTCTCGTCCCCATAAGAAATATCCGCCCCCTATTCCAATCCCTAAACCTATCACTAGAGCTAAGATACAGGCCAGAACAGAGGTAGAAAATCCGCTTAGAAAGGAGCCTCGACGGGAGCGTTTACCTCTTGTATTCCTGTTGAGATAGGTAGCATAGTTGCGGGGAAGATAAAAATCCTCATTATCTGGAGGAGGCTGAATTTCACTGATTTTTTTATAATCTTTTTTAAAATCAATCTCATCTGTAGAATCGTTTTTCATAAGTAACCTCCGGTCTATTGATAACTATAAGTATACCACTGAAACTATTTTTCGTCCATATGTTGTAAAAATTTGTAATATGGGAGATTTCTTTTTGTCGTTTTTTGGTGTATTATGGGAGATATTGGAAAAAAATGGAAGTGGCATAGCCCGCAGCATAGTTAAAGACAGGTGATGACGTATGAAACGACAATATTTAGAACAGAATGTATATGAGGCTTTGCAGGAGCGTCTGGATTTGATTTTCAGAGAATTTGACAATATCTATATTTCATTTTCGGGAGGAAAAGACAGTGGATTACTTTTGAACTTGGTGCTGGATTATCGAAGAGAGCATTATCCAGATAGAGTAATTGGAGTATTCCATCAAGATTTTGAGGCTCAATACACTGTAACTTCAGAGTATGTGGAAAGAACCTTTGAGCGAATCAAGGAAGAGGTGGAGCCTTATTGGGTATGTCTTCCCATGGCAACCAGAACAGCTTTGAGCAGCTATGAAATGTATTGGTATCCATGGGATGACAAAAAGAAAGAAATTTGGGTCAGACCAATGCCAGATAAAAAATATGTGATAAATCTGGAAAATAATCCTATGACTACATACCGTTATCGGATGCATCAGGAAGACCTTGCCAAACAGTTTGGGAGATGGTACAGCAGTTCCCATGGAGGGAAAAAGACTGTCTGTCTGCTTGGAATGAGGGCAAATGAATCTCTTCAAAGATATAGTGGATTTGTAAATAAGAGATATGGATATCAGGGCGAATGTTGGATTGGAAAACAATTTAAAGATGTCTGGTGCGCCTCTCCTCTGTATGACTGGAGTTCTGAGGATATCTGGCATGCCAACTATATGTTTGGATATGATTATAACCATTTATATGATTTATATTATATGGCAGGATTAAAGGTATCTCAGATGAGAGTAGCTTCTCCTTTTAACGATTACTCCAAAGATTCTTTAAATCTGTACCGAGTCATTGACCCAGAGATATGGATTCGATTGGTAGGACGAGTTCAAGGGGCTAATTTTACAAGCATCTATGGGAGAACAAAAGCTATGGGATACCGCAGCATCACCCTGCCAGAAGGACATACCTGGAAAAGTTATACCATGTTTCTTTTAGACACCCTTCCAGTCAGATTAAGAAATAACTATATCAAAAAGTTCAATACCTCTATTGATTTTTGGCATAAGACTGGTGGTGGACTAGATGAGGAGGTTATCTGTGAATTGGAGGAGCGAGGATACCAGATACGAAGAAATGGGATTTCTAACTATACCTTGAGTAAGAAATCAAGAGTTGTTTTTGTGGGGAAAATTCCTGACCACACAGATGATATTAAGTCTACCAAAGATATTCCAAGCTGGAAGCGTATGTGCTATTGTATTTTGAAAAATGACCATACCTGTCGTTTTATGGGATTTGGAATTACAAGGCAGCAGCAAAAATATATTGATGAAATTCGCAATAAATATGAAAGTCTGGAGGATATGACATATGAAAAATAAAAGTCCTGCCTATTATGTTATTCCAGTTCCAGTGGAAAAAATCAAACCTAATACTTATAATCCCAATACAGTGGCTCCGCCAGAGATGAAGCTGCTCTATGAAAGTATTAAGGCTGATGGATATACGATGCCTATTGTATGCTATTATAACAAAGAAGAAGATATCTATATTATTGTTGATGGCTTTCATCGATATCGGATTATGATGGAATATGGGGATATCTATGAAAGAGAAGAGGGAATGTTGCCGGTTTCTGTCATCAATAAACCGATTGACCAGAGAATGGCAAGTACTGTGCGCCATAATCGGGCTAGGGGAAGTCACAATGTGGATTTAATGAGCAATATTGTAAAAGAGCTTCATGACTTAGGACGTTCCGATGCATGGATTTCTAAACATTTAGGCATGGACAGAGATGAGATTTTGCGGCTGAAACAGATTACAGGGTTAGCGGCTTTGTTTAAAGATGTAAAATTTGGTCGGGCATGGCAGCCAGTGGAAGAGGAAGAAGAATAAGGGATTACCAAAGATTTTATCCTTTCTTGCTTTACAGGAAATTATGTCCTATAAAGCAAGAACCCTGCTGTCCTTTAAGACGGACAGAAAATTTTTTTAAATACCATCTTGTATTTTCACAGATATCGTATATAATACTATATGTAGTATATATTTGTACATATATACAGTGAATAAACAAGATATGGGGTGTTTGTAGGGATGAACATAATTAAGAGAAGCGGAAAAGAAGTTCACTTTGAAGCAGAGAAAATCCAGAATGCCGTACAAAAGGCTAATCGTACCGTAAAAGAGGAAGAGCATCTGACTGTGGACCAGATTAGAAATATTGTCCAGGCAGTGACAGCCAAGTGTCGGGGGCTAAATCGGGCAGCTGGTGTGGAAGAAATCCAGGATATGGTGGAAGAAGAGATTATGCGCCACCAGGCGTATAGGGTTGCTAATCATTATATCACATACCGCTATAAAAGGCAACTGGTCCGAAAAGCAAATAGTACCGACCAACAGATTTTAAGTCTGATTGAGTGCAGCAATGAGGAGGTGCGTCAAGAAAATTCCAACAAGAACCCAGTAGTCAATAGTGTTCAACGAGATTATATGGCAGGTGCAGTGAGCAAGGATATTACCAACCGCCTGTTGCTTCCCAGCGAAATAGTTGCAGCTCATGAGGCAGGAATTATCCATTTTCATGATGCAGATTATTTTGCACAGCATATGCATAATTGTGATTTAGTCAATTTAGATGATATGTTGCAAAACGGAACTGTGATTTCGGATACTTTAATTGAAAAACCGCATAGTTTTTCTACGGCATGTAATATCGCTACGCAGATTATTGCTCAGGTAGCCTCTTCCCAATATGGCGGGCAGAGCATTTCTTTGACTCATTTAGCACCCTTTGTTGATGTGAGCCGTCAGAAGATTGTCCTGGAGGTACGGGAGGAGTTGCAGCAGTTAGGCTGTGAGGGCACCAAGGAACAGATGGAATGTATTGTGGAAAAGAGGTTAAAGGATGAGGTCAAAAAGGGAATCCAGACAATTCAATATCAGATCATTACCTTGATGACCACCAACGGACAGGCACCTTTTCTTACTGTATTTATGTATTTAAATGAGGCAAAAGAAAATTTAAGGCTAAAACAGGATTTAGCCATGATTATTGAGGAAACCTTGCGTCAGAGAATTCAGGGAGTAAAAAATGAAAAGGGTCAATGGATTACCCCTGCATTTCCTAAGCTGATTTATGTGTTGGAGGAGGATAATATTCATCCAGAAAGCCCTTATTATTATTTGACAGAGTTGGCCGCCAAATGCACGGCAAAGCGTATGGTGCCTGATTATATTTCTGAAAAGATTATGATGCAAAATAAGGTTGACAAGAACGGAGAGGGACATTGTTATACCTGTATGGGATGCAGAAGCTTTTTGACCCCCTATGTAGACCCAGAGACAGGAAAGGGAAAATATTATGGAAGATTTAATCAGGGAGTGGTGACAATCAATCTTCCAGATATAGCCCTTTCTTCTGGAAAGGATATGGAACGATTCTGGGAGATTATGGATGAACGGTTGGAACTTTGCTATCGGGCTCTTATGTGTCGTCATGAACGGCTAAAAGGAACCTTGTCTGATGTAGCACCTATTTTGTGGCAGAATGGAGCATTATCCAGGTTGAAAAAAGGAGAACCCATTGACAAGCTGCTATATAATGGCTATTCCACGATTTCCTTAGGGTATGCCGGTCTATATGAATGTGTGTACTATATGACAGGAAAATCTCATACAGACCCAGAAGCTATGCCATTTGCCTTGGAAGTAATGCAGAGAATGAACGATGCCTGCAAGGCATGGAAGGAAAAAGAGAATATTGATTTTTCTATCTATGGTACACCTTTAGAGTCCACTACATATAAATTTGCAAAATGTCTTCAGAAACGATTTGGAATTGTAGAGGGTGTGACAGATAGAAATTATATTACAAACAGTTATCATGTTCATGTTACAGAGCAAATCAATGCGTTTGATAAATTGACGATTGAAGCTAAGTTCCAAGCCTTGTCCCCAGGGGGAGCTATCAGCTATGTAGAAGTGCCAGATATGCAGAACAATATTCCGGCAGTCATGGCTTTGTTGAATCATATTTATGAGAATATCATGTATGCAGAATTGAATACAAAGAGTGATTACTGTCAGATATGCGGTTTTGATGGAGAAATTCAGATTATTGAGGATGAACATGGAAAGTTGGTATGGGAATGTCCCAACTGTGGCAATCGAGACCAAGATAAGATGAATGTGGCCCGAAGAACCTGTGGCTATATTGGAACTCAATTCTGGAATCAGGGCAGAACCCAGGAGATTAAAGACCGAGTGTTGCATCTGTAAAGGAGAAACATGTATTACAGCAATATTAAAAAATGGGATATTGCAGACGGGGCAGGAGTTAGAGTTACACTGTTTGTATCAGGGTGCACCAACTGCTGTCCTGGCTGTTTCCAGCCAGAAACATGGGATTTCCAATATGGAGAGGTCTATACAGAGGATACGAAAAAGGAGATTCTGACAGCGCTTGAGCCAGATTTTATCCAAGGGCTTACCCTTCTTGGAGGAGAACCAATGGAGCTTCAAAATCAGATAGAATTGGTGGGGCTTGTCAAAGAAGTGAAGGAACGGTTTCCAAAGAAAGATATCTGGTGCTATACAGGCTTTACCTACGAACAAGATTTAAGGCCAGGGGGAAGAAGATACTGTCAAGTTACAGATGAACTATTAGAGCTGATTGATATTCTGGTAGACGGAAAATTTATCAAAGAGAAGAGAAATTTAATGCTAAATTTCCGTGGGTCCGAAAATCAGCGAATTATTGATATGTCTGCAACACGCTCAAAAGGAGAGGTCGTTTTGTCTGAGTGGAATGACTAAATAAATTGCTGATACAAATATTACTTTGCCAAAGTTTTCCTTATAATTTATGTCAAAATACCGATATATATAATGTAACTATGGAATTGCAGAATCTATAGATTTCCCAGGGATTAGGGAGGCTGTTAGAGATATAGATTTTGCAGTGTAATATAATATAAAAAGGTATGTTTGATACCAGAAAGGAGATTATTTATGGCAATCGGTGGAGTTCCGTCATATTCTTACAACTACAATTATAGCTACAACAGTAATGGTCTCAACAGTTCTAGTTGGACTGATAAAGCAAATCAGGAGACTGAAAAGCTGAAAGATTCTCTTGGGCTGAATAGTACAGATAAGACTAACAGTACCAGCAGTACTGGAAAGGCTAGTACCGCTGTAACTGCCAGCAGCACCAATTCATTTTTGATGGGATACCAGATGGCATTGGAGGATTTGGAGTCTGCATCACAGAAGTTGATGGCTGACGGTAAAGACAATGTATTTTCAAAGCTAGATAGTGCTTGGAATGACGTAGCAAATGGAAAAGGGACTGTTGATGGTCTCAGCAAAGCTGTAAATGATGTTGTTTCTGCAGTAAAGAATTTTGCAGATGAGTACAATTATACAGTATCCTATTTAAAGAAGAATGTAGGGCAAGGTTCTGGTATATCTAACCAGTTGGAGTCACTTCAGAGGGGAATTCCTAATGAGAAGACTTTAAAAGCTATGGGTATGAGTGTTGACAAGAATGGCAATTTACAAGTTGATGAGAATAAGCTGAGAGAGGCTTTGGTAAGTTCTGCTGGTTCTTATGTTGACGATGAAGGAAAGATTCAGAGTGGAATCAGTTTTGATAAGAATGGCAAGATGAGTATTGATGCGAATAGCGCATTGAAAGCTGATGAGAAGGGTAACTTATCAGTTGATTGGAATAAGCAGGGAAGAGTTCCTTTAAGCCAGGGGTCTGATATGGTAAAAGAACTGGTTGGTGGACAATATGGTATGGCTGACCGTGTAGGGGGGAAGGCAACCGCTATCCTGGATTCTTCAGTTGACAAGATTTTGGGAAGTGATGCTTCTTCTAATGTTTCCGATACAGATAAGACTGATAGCTCCAGCTCCAGCAATAAGACTACTTATGGGACATCAAAAGGTTCTTCTACGATGTCTGATTCTTTCATGCAGTTTGCGAACTTTGCAAAGAGTGGCGCATTTAATCTGAGCAATTACTATGCAGTGTCAATGTTGAACATTCTTGTATAAAAAAACAAACTATGAATGTTTGAGGGGACGCCAGAGGCGTGCCCCTTTTTGTTAGCTCAAAGTTCTAAAAGTTATGTTGAAAGAACTTCAATTAGTCTTTTGCATTTAATTGTATAAATTCATCAGAAGTTGACCGCTATAATGCAGGCTATTTAAGATAAAATATGTCGCTTATTGAATCAATTCGTCTCAGAATTGTATATGCAATAAGTAAAATATTACATGGTTTTGGCAAAAGACTAATTGCAGTTAAAAGAAAAAGTGCTTGCCTTTTTCTTCTATATACAGTATAGTTAAATTCATCAGGAATCTTAAAGATTCATCAGTATAAGTTCTGTTTTCAAAGGTACATATTTCTGTACTAAATTTCAATTATTTCAATTTTATGTATAAGTCAATAATAATTTCCATTTACAGGTCTAGATAGAGTCTGTACAAGGTCTGCTTTAGCAAAGTAGAAGCAGTTTGAAGGCCCAAACTATCTCAAAGCTTATCCAATCAAAACAATTTTATTTAAAACACCCCAATTATGGCGAGGGGAGAAACAAAGACAGGAATTTAAAAAAGTTAGTATTTATGCAGTTTTTAGAGTTTCGCAATGATCTCTATTATAAAAAGATAATGAGGAGGTTTTATGTGTTTAGTAAAGTAAATAGTATAGGTCTTCGGGGATTAGAGGGATATCCCGTGTCTGTAGAGGTTGATGTGGGAGACGGGCTTCCAGGAGTCAGCATGGTAGGAGTGCTATCCTCAGAGGTTAGAGAAGCCCAGGACCGAGTACGCACTGCCATTAAGAATTCGGGATATCATTTTCGTCCCCAAAAAGTAACTATCAATTTATCGCCTGCAGATATCAGAAAAGGGGGAACAGGCTTTGATTTCCCGATTGCTGTAGGAATGTTATGTGCATATGGAATTTTGAAAGAGAGCTATTTAAAAGATGCGGTTGTCATAGGAGAATTAGGATTGGATGGAGATGTAAAGCCTGTGAGGGGCATTTTGTCCATGGTATCAGAGGCAAAGGTTCAAGGGTATCAAAGATGTTTTTTGCCCCAAGAAAATATCCAAGAAGGAAAGGCTATTGAGGGGATTCAAATCATTGGAATCCATTGTCTAAAGCAGATGGCAGAAGTTATAGCAAATCCTAGCTGCTGGAGAGAATTAAACCGAGAAAATGAAACTACAACACAAACCGAAGAGGATTATTCTGTAGATTATGCAGAGGTACAAGGGCAATTTTTGATGAAACGGGCCACAGAAGTAGCAGTGGCTGGATGTCATAATTTATTGTATATTGGTTCTGCTGGAACAGGAAAAACCATGATTGCAGAGCGAATTCCCAGTATCATGCCTTCCTGCACCAGAGAAGAACAATTAGAGATATCAAAGGTTTATAGTATCTGCGGCTTACTGCCAGAACAAGGAAAGCTTCTTGGAAAAAGACCATTTCGCAGTCCACATCATTCAATTACTGGGGCAGCATTAGCAGGAGGAGGGAAAAATCCGATGCCAGGAGAGTTATCGTTGGCATCAGGAGGAGTCTTGTTTCTTGATGAATTTCCTGAGTTTTCTAAACATGTGATTGAGATGATGCGCCAGCCTTTAGAAAGCCATAAAGTAGTGTTATCAAGAGTCAGTGGGCGATATGAATTTCCAGCTAACTTCATCCTGGTAGCTGCCATGAACCCTTGCCCATGTGGCCATTATCCTGACAGAAATCGATGCCGCTGTACAGAATATCAAGTGAAAAGTTATTTAGGAAAGATATCAAAACCGATTCTGGATCGAATTGATATCTGTGTAGAGGCAGCCCCAGTAAGTTTTGAAGATTTGCATGAGAGAAAGGGGCAGGAATCCTCTGCTCAAATCCGAAAACGAGTGGAAAAGGCCAGAGAAATCCAAGAAATAAGGTTTAAAGGGACAAATATCCATTTTAACAGTGAGATGAGGGGAGAAGAAATACGTCGATATTGTGCGTTAAAAAAAGAGGACGAACAGTTCTTTCAGAATGTGTATGAGAATATGAATTTAAGTGCCAGGGCATATGCCAGGATTTTAAAAGTGTCTAGAACGATTGCAGATTTAGATAGACAGGAGCAGATTAATCATGAACATTTATGCGAGGCTATCAGCTATCGGAGTTTGGAGGAAAAATATTGGAGCAGCTAAGATTTGATGAATCGTTGTCCAAAGAAAGTAATCTACAGGTTGAAAAAGAATACCTTTACTGGCTTATGCAAGTTCCATTGATAGGTGCAGTAACCATAAAACGTCTTTGGGACAACTATCATTCTTTTATGTACATATATAATATGGAAGAAACAGAGTTAAAAGAGAAAAGACTAGCAAACTCCAGAGAGGCAGACAATTTTAAAGAATGGAAAAAATATTTGTCGAAATGTCTAGAGCAATATTATAAGCTAGGAGAAAAAGGAATTCAGTTTGTGACATTTTTGGAAGAGGAATATCCAAAAAGGCTGCGTCCGTTCTATGCAAGTCCCGTAGGATTATATGTGAAGGGGCATCTTCCAGAGGAGAAAAGGCCAACTGCAGCTATTATTGGAGCCCGAAGCTGTAGCCATTATGGGAAAGAGTCAGCAGAACTTCTGGGGAGAACTTTAGCTGGGGGAGGAATTCAGGTAATCAGTGGCATGGCATTAGGCATTGATGGAGCTGGACATCGAGGGGTACTGAAAGCAGGAGGAGATACATATGCTATTCTTGGCTGTGGCGTAGATATCTGCTATCCTCAGACACATTTTTCTATGTATCTGGAAATTTTAGAAAAAGGTGGAATCATATCAGAATATAAACCTGGGGAGTCTCCTATTGCCTGCAATTTTCCTATGCGTAACCGGATTATCAGTGGACTTTCTGATATAATTATTGTAGTGGAGGCAAGAAAGAAAAGTGGCTCCCTTATTACAGTTGACTGTGGGTTGGAGCAGGGAAAAGACATTTTTGCAGTACCAGGAAGATTTTCCGATTCGTTAAGTCAAGGTTGTAATCAGCTCATTCGCCAGGGTGCAGCAATCATGTCCAATCCTGAAGATATCCTAGAATATTTTCAACTTCATATACCTCAAAAATTAAGAGTTGATGAAAAAAATAAGAACAGACTTGCCAATTCCGAAAAAATGTTGTATAGTTGCTTAGATTTACAACCGAAATTTATTGACCGGATTGTAGAAGAAAGTGGTTTGTCTTTGGGAGAGTGTCTGACTCTGCTCCTAGAGCTGGAATTAGGGGGACGTATTGTCCAGACAGCAAATCATTATTATGCAAAAAAGTTGTAAGAAGGAGTCAACATGGCAAAGTATCTAGTAATTGTGGAATCACCAGCAAAAGTGAAAACCATCAAAAAGTTTTTGGGAGCCAATTACGAGGTGGATGCCTCCAATGGTCATGTCAGAGATTTGCCCAAAAGTCAGTTGGGAATTGACACAGCAAATGATTATGAACCCAAATATATCACGATTCGCGGAAAAGGGGATATTCTGGCAAAGCTCCGCAAAGAAGTGAAGAAGGCAGATGTGGTCTATTTAGCAACAGACCCAGACCGTGAGGGGGAGGCTATTTCCTGGCATCTGATGAAAGCTTTGAAGTTAGATGAGGAAAGTGAGAAAAAGGACAAAAAAGTTTACAGAATCAGTTTTAATGAAATTACTAAAAATGCAGTAAAATCCTCTTTAAAATCACCCAGAAAGTTGGATATGGACTTAGTGGATGCGCAACAGACAAGGAGAATGTTGGACCGTATGGTAGGTTACAGTATCAGTCCTCTTTTATGGGAAAAGGTAAAGAGGGGATTGAGTGCTGGAAGGGTTCAGTCTGTGGCATTGCGTATGATTTGCGACAGAGAAGAAGAAATTGATGTTTTTATCCCTGAAGAATACTGGAATTTAGAGGCAGATTTGTTTCAGGAAGGAAGTAAAAAGCCATTAACTGCAAAATTTCATGGAAATCACGCTGGAAAGATTTTGATTAAAAACAAAGAGGAATTAGAACAGATTTTAAAAAAACTGGATGGAGCGTCTTATGTGGTTAATGAGGTAAAGAATGGAGAGAGAACCAAAAAACCTCCCCTTCCCTTTATTACTAGTACTCTTCAGCAGGAAGCTTCTAAGGCTTTGAATTTTTCTACACAGAAGACCATGCGATTAGCACAGCAGCTTTATGAAGGGGTGGAAGTAAAAGGGCATGGTACGATTGGTCTAATTACCTATTTGCGTACAGATTCTACTAGAGTGGCAGAGGAGGCTGACAAGGCTGCCAGGGATTATATTACACAGCATTATGGAGAAAAATATGTGGCAGCAGGAGAGACAGGAAAGAAAAATTCAGGTAAAATCCAAGATGCCCATGAAGCTATCCGTCCTACAGATATTTCTCTAACTCCAGTACAAGTCAAAGAATCTCTTACCAGGGATTTATTCAGGCTTTACCAGCTTATATGGAAACGGTTTATTGCCAGTCGAATGCAGGCGGCAATCTATCATACAGTATCTGTAAAAGTGCAGGCATCTGATTATGACTTTACACTGTCAGCATCAAAATTAGCTTTTGATGGATTTTTGTCCGTCTATGTTCAAGATGAAGAAAAAGAAGAATCTAATGCCTTACTTGGAAAGTTAGAAAAAGGAATGGAACTGCGTCTAGGGCAACTGCACAGCAGTCAACATTTTACTCAGCCGCCAGCCCATTATACAGAAGCATCCTTGGTAAAGGCATTGGAGGAGCAGGGAATTGGGAGACCAAGTACCTATGCACCTACAATAACTACCATTATTGCAAGAAGATATGTTGCAAAAGAGAACAAGAATCTCTATGTAACCGAGTTAGGAGAAATTGTAAACCGGATTATGAAAGAGAATTTCCCCAGTATTGTAGACCTTCAGTTTACAGCGAATATGGAATATCTGTTGGATAGGGTAGGAGATGGAAGTGTAGAATGGAAGACAGTAGTCCGCAATTTTTATCCTGATTTAGATGAGGCAGTCAAAAAAGCAGAGAAGGAGCTAGAGACTGTTAAATTAGTAGATGAAGTATCTGACGAAATCTGTGACCATTGTGGCCGGAATATGGTAGTGAAATATGGCCCTCATGGAAAATTTTTAGCTTGCCCAGGATTTCCAGACTGTAAAAATACCAAGCCTTATTTTGAAAAGATAGGAGTTCCATGTCCCAAGTGTGGCAAAGAAGTAGTTATCAAAAAGACGAAAAAGGGCAGAAGATATTTTGGCTGTGAAAATAATCCAGAATGTGATTTTATGTCTTGGCAGAAGCCATCTACTGTATCTTGCCCAGAATGTGGCAGCTATATGGTAGAAAAGGGAAATAAGCTGTTCTGCAGCAATGAGCAATGTGGATATTCTGAAAAAAGAAAGCCCGAGCAGCAGAAAGAAGATGGTTGTCCTGATGATAATTCATTTAAGATGGGATAAAAATAGAGATAGATTTTTAGCTACAAGATGTACTGAACTATATAAAAATTGAGTACAATTCCAGAAAAGTCCGCAGATTTCCAATAAGTGTTGTTATTTTCCGACAAATATGATACAATTTTTATATCACTGGTAGTTTGTAGCTCTTTTTTGCGGGCAAGAAGGAGGTTTTCAAAAAATGAGTGTTCAGTTGCTAGATAAAACAAGAAAAATTGGTAAATTGTTGCACAATAATAATTCCAATAAAGTGGTATTTAATGATATTTGCCAGGTGTTAAGTGAGATACTGGAGTCTAATATTTTGGTCATCAGTAAAAAAGGTAAAGTTCTAGGAATCAGCGCCTGGCCCGGGGTAGATGAGATTGAAGAACTCATTGATGACCAGTTGGGCGGATTTGTGGATAATATGCTGAATGAGCGTCTTTTAAGTATCCTTTCTACAAAGGAGAATGTAAACCTAGCAACCCTGGGATTTGCAGAGGAGAATGTAAAAAAATACCAGGCTATCATAACACCTATTGATATTGCAGGAGAGCGTCTAGGAACATTATTTATTTACAAAGAAGATACACAATATGATATTGATGATATTATTTTAAGTGAGTATGGGACGACTGTAGTTGGGCTGGAGATGATGCGCTCTGTCAATGAGGAGAATGCGGAAGAGAGCAGAAAGATTCAGATAGTGAAATCAGCCATCAATACTCTTTCCTTTTCTGAGTTGGATGCAATTACCCATATTTTTGAAGAATTGGACGGAAATGAAGGGATTCTGGTGGCAAGCAAGATTGCAGACAGAGTGGGAATTACTCGTTCTGTGATTGTCAATGCACTGCGCAAGTTTGAAAGTGCAGGAGTGATTGAATCACGTTCATCAGGAATGAAGGGAACTTATATTAAAGTTCTCAATGATGTAGTGTTTGACGAATTAAAGCAGATTAGGAATAAAGATTCATAAATTACGGGCAGAAGATAAGCTGGCAGCTAGGCTGTTGGCTTATTTTTTGATAATTTTTTAACAAAATTGACCAAA
>DEPC01000155.1 GCA_002358555.1 Hungatella sp. UBA3402
AATATAGATATGAAGACAGATGCTCTCAAGATGCTGGATTTAACCTCAACCCATGAATTGATGGAAAAGCTATATGGGAAGAATGAGGTAGAAAGCAATGTAGCACGTTACAAAGATTTAGTGGCAAAATTTGAAAAAGAGTTCGGCGACAAGGACATGCTGATATTTACTTCTCCTGGACGAACAGAAATCAGCGGCAACCACACAGACCATAATCATGGAAAAGTTCTGGCAGGGAGCATTAATTTAGATTGTGTCGGAGTGGCAGCAAAAAATGACAGCAATATCGTAAATATTGTCAGCGAAACCTTTAATCAGAAGTTTTCTATCAATTTGGCAGATTTATCTCCCAGCAGTAAGATGGCAGGAACTGTGGATTTAGTAAAAGGTCTATTAAAAGGCTTTGAGGAGAAAGGCTATGCTGTGGGCGGTTTTGATGCTTACATAACTAGTAATGTCATCAGTGCTGCAGGTGTCAGCTCCTCTGCTGCATTTGAGATGCTGTTATGCTCCATGCTAAATGTATTCTTTAATGATAATAAGATGGATGTGGTAGCTTATGCTCATGTAGGAAAATATTCTGAGAACCATTATTGGAATAAGTCTTCAGGTCTTTTGGACCAGATGGCATGTGCAGTAGGTGGTCTTATTACGATTGATTTCTATGACCCGAAGAATCCAGTAGTTGAGCAGATTCCTTTTGATTTTAGTTCCCAAAATCATAGTCTGATTATTGTGAATACAGGAAAAGGACATGCAGACCTCAGTGCAGATTATTCTTCTGTTCCAAATGAGATGAAGAAGGTAGCAGAGTATTTTGGCAAAGAAGTTTGTGCCCAGGTGAAGGAAGAAGATGTGATTGCTAATTTGTCAAAGATAAGAGAATACGCGGGCGACCGTTCTGTTATGAGAGCACTCCATTTCTTTGAAGAAAATAAAAGAGTGGAAGCAGAAGTAGCTGCTTTGAAAGAGAATCGGTTTGATGACTTCCTGGCTGGCATCACAGCTTCTGGAAATTCTTCCTGGAAATGGCTGCAAAACTGTTATACTAATAGCAACGTGCAAGAGCAGGGAATCAGTGTTGCCTTAGCTTTGACAGAAATGTTTATTGAAGAAAAGGGAAGAGGAGCATGCAGAATTCATGGTGGTGGATTTGCAGGAGTTATTATGGCTATGCTGCCTAATGATTTGGTAGATGAATATATTGAATATATTGAGAAGGCATTAGGCAAGGGTAATGCCTATAAGATGAGTATTCGTCCTTATGGAGCAATCTGTGTGAATCAAGAGGTATAGACGTAGCCAAAGATAACAGGTCATCTGGCAGTATTATTATGTGCTTTTATTTGATTCTAGAAAAATGATTTTGGAAAAGTAGGGCTGTTGCAAAATTACTGCATTTTGCAGTGGCCCTCTTAGGGGTTATAGAGTTTTGTAAACTGTGTTATATCATTGGTTCATTATATTTTGTTATATAGAATTATGCAGTAGATATATTGGAAACCACAGTCAGCAGTCACTATATCTATGCGGTTTTAGTAGTAATTGTAGGTTTGTAATATCAAAAAAATAAATTTCTTGACTTATTAGTAGATTTTTTGTATAAAGGAGATAGCTTATATGACCAGATACATCTGGCAGACAGGTTTGTGAAAGTAAAAAGAAAGGGGCGTCTGTGATGGATGAACCTATGAGAGATGAACCAACGCAATGTTATCGAGTCAGCTCCAGCTTTCGTATGTTGGGAAGTCTGCCCATAGAAGATGTGGAATTATATCTGACAGTTTGTGGTACAGAGCGCTGCTCTGCTGATAAGTTTTATGGCCCCATAGTTCGGAGGGATTATCATGTTCATTTCATTTTGTCAGGGAAGGGAACTTTGGAGATGGGAGGAAAGGTTTATCATCTCCGTCGAGGGCAGATTTTTGTAACTGTGCCTGGTATTGAGATTTTTTATTATTCAGACCCAGAAGACCCCTGGCATTATGCTTGGGTTTCTTTTAATGGTTCAAAAGCTGCTCTTTATTTAGAAAAAGCTGGAATTACTCTCAACCAGCCCATTAGAGATGCTTTTTTGGAACCAGAAGAATTTCTTACTATTATAGAGGAAATCTTAAATCATCATGAGATTACAGTTGCCAATGAGCTAATTCGGACCGCATTGTTATATCAGATTCTGGCGCTTTTGGTTAATTCTCAAAATCAGAACCTTGAAAAGCAGAAAAAAACCCTTCCTCATGATTATTCGCCGGATGTTTATGTAGATAATGCACTTCAGTATATTCATAACCATTATGCCCATGCAAAAATCAGTGATATTGCATCTTATATTGGAATTACCCGTTCTTATCTGACCCATATTTTTAAACAGAAGATGGAAATTTCTCCTCAGGAATATTTGGTAAGTTATCGTCTAGAACAGGGAAGCAGGCTTTTAAGGACAACCAAAATGTCCATAGGAGAGATTGCAGAGAAGATTGGCTATGAAAATCCATTAACCTTTTCTAAAATATTCAAAAATGTTTATGGGGTAAGTCCTAAAAATTACCGGATTCGAGTACTAGAGCAGGAACAGCAGGTTTTTCAAAAAGGTTAAGAAGACAATCCCTATCCATTTGTTAAAACCAGTCACCAACCTCAAACTTATTCTCCCAAACAGAGGGATTGGATTCCTAATGTACATGAATAGGGACTATAGAAACTGTTAAAAGGGTTTTTATTCTTCTGCTATTTGGGTATTCATAAAGGCGGCAATTTCCTTGCAGGCTTCTTCCATGGTAATTTCAGCGGTATAGGCTCGAACCATAACTTGCTGAGAATAATCTTCCCATACTTTGGTAGAGGCAGTATAAGGGCGAATTACCATGTCTTTTGTCATATCTAAATATGCTTGGAGATTAAATTGTGGAGCACAATTGACCCAGTTGTCAGAAGTTCCCATATATGCAGACATTGTGATTCCTAGTTCTGCCTGCTTTCTCTGTACAGGTTCGCTTCCCAGATATTCTAAAAGCTTCCATGCTTCCTCTGTGTGTTTACCGTCAGCGGCTGCTGCCCATCCAAGACCATTATAAACAGTTTTTCTGGTTCCGTCCCCTGCTTTTGGAAGTACTGCTACATCAGCATTTGCCGCAATATATTCATTTTCAGAAAATGCTTTTACCATCCAAGAGCCCTGCAAAGTCATAGCAGACCTGCCAGAACCAAAAAGTACATCTGTAGTATTTTCTCCCATCATCTGTTGTGTAGGCATGGAGGTAGTTACCAGATTGTCATACCACCAATTCATAGCAGAGATAGTTTCTGGCGCATCCCAGCCAGAAGCTGATTTATCGTCATTTAGGATATATCCTCCCATGCTATAAATCATATTGTAATATCCGTCCTGGTTGTAAGCAGCAGGAGAAGCAAATCCATATTGATTTTTCTCTTTATTAGTCAGTTTTTGTGCAGCTTCTGCAAAAGTATCCCAAGTCCAGGTTTCGTCTGGATAGGCAATATTGGCCTCATCAAACATAGTTTTATTGTACCAGAGAGCAATAGTATCATAATCTTTAGGAATGGCATAAGTCTTTTGGTCATATTGGTATAATCCCAGAATATCCTGATAATAATTTGTTAGTTCAATCTGGTCGCTTTGAGCAATACGGTCTGTTAAATCTAAGAGAACTCCTCCTCGCATAAATCTCTGGCTATAAGTAGAATGCATCCAGAAAACATCAGGCAAAGTACTACCCTGAGCACCTGCTTCCAGAAGGGTCCAATATTGGTCCCAGGGAACCACCTGGATTTCTACAGCAATCCCTGTTTCATTGGTAAAATCATCCATAAGCTGTCTTAAACCAGGAAGTTGGTTGTTGTCCCAGATAGAGACAGAAAGCTGGTTGGAAGAATTATTGCCAGAGCTGTCAGAGTTTTCAGAACCTCCACAGGCAGACAGAGAAGTACACATAGCAGCAGCTAAGATGACAGATAATAGCGTTTTCTTTTTCATTTCTACATCCTCCATTGTTTTGTAAATTTAAGCAAGTTTTATTGTGTCTGTATCTTAACATGGAGAATAAAGAAAAAACATAATCTTATGTGTTGTCTATATGGAGTAAGAGGTTTTTATTGAAAAAACTCCCCTTAGGTAGTGGGGAGTTCATGTTCTGAAATCTGTCTGCTACCGAGCAGTTGATATAAAGTTGGAGTGATATGGTATTCGGAAATAACTTTCTTTACCTCATCAAGAGCCTTTTGTCTGGCTGCTTTCGATTTATTGGGATTTTTCACGGCTCGTATCAAGATATTTTTAGGAGTGTGTTCAAAGTCAATAAATTCCAAAAGCTGAGTATGATAGCCACAATATTCCAGAAGGTTTCCTCGAATGGCATCTGTCATTAAGGCAGAAAATCGTTCTGATACAATTCCATACCTTGTAAAAAGAGAAAAGGTATCTGTGGAAATCTGCTGATTTAGCTCATGCTGACAACAAGGGACAGAAAAAATCATGGAGGCATTCCAGGAAATGGCATTGTAAAGGGCATAGTCTGTTGCTGTATCACATGCATGTAATGTAATCACCATATCAACATCAAAAGGACAGCAGAATCCATTAATATCTCCTAACTCAAAAGAAAGATTGTCATAATGATATTTTTGGGCGGCTTCATTACATTTTTTAATGACATCTTCCTTTAAGTCAAGTCCAATCATAGTTACTGAAATATTGCGAATCACAGTCAGATAATGATATACAATAAAAGTTAAATAAGATTTGCCGCATCCAAAATCAATAATATTCAAATGTTTATAATCTTGCTTTTTGATGATATCATCAATCAGTTCAATAAAACGGTTAATCTGTTTATATTTATCATACATGGATTTGACAATCGCTCCATTTGCAGTAAAAATTCCCATATCAACTAAGGGGGTAATTACCTCCCCTTCACATAAGAGATACTGTTTCTTTCTGTTGTGAGAAGGCTCCCATGGCAATTCCCAGGAACTTTTCATCTGTTTAGCATGAAATAAAACTTTCTTTTTCTTAGAAATACTGATAGAAAATTCCTGAGTCTTTGACCAAGCATTTAATTGTTGGTAAGTATTTTCTAGAAGGTCAATGCATCGGTTCATCAGAATAGAAAATGGGATATTTTCATGAAAAACTTGTTTCTCTGTATATTTTGACAGTTGATAATAATCACCTTTGTTTTCCATGATGATTTTTTTGTATGGTTCATTTTTTGAGACAGGTTTGCTTAGAATCATTTTTAAAGGGTTATCTTCTAAGATACGACTCACATAGCTGCTGATGGAATTCATAGTTTTTACTCCAAACATTTTTTGATTTTTGGTAAGTACCAAGTATATTCATAATTACAAGAAAAAATCTACGATAATTGCTCTAGATAATTGCATCGTTGCATAGTTTTTCATATTTTTGTATCATGAACACAGCAAAGATACCAACCTACTGAATAATCACAATTTTTTAATGCAATGATTGTACCAGAAATCTTATTTCATGACAATTGTTAGTTTTACAAATTTTATTGATTCTTGAAAGAGAATAGGGCTGAAAAATTATTGTTTCAAGATTTATGAGAATATTTCCCTCTCTTTTTTTCTGTACATGCAAAATAGATGAGGCATATAGTAATCTGTAGTACAGTAGAAAGAGGAATTGCCAATCCTACTTGAAACAAAGAAGCACCAGGTTGTCTGCTCATCAGATAAGAGACTGGAATTCTGACACAAAAGGCACCAATAATTCCTTGCAGCATGACAAAAGCAGTTTGTCCACAGCCATTAAAATATCCAGTAAAACAAAAGAGGAAAGATACCAGCAGAGTATCAATAGCATAAGCCCTTAAATAATCCGCTGCTGCAAGGATAATATCCTGGTCTTTGGCAAAGATGCCTGTAAGGATAGTTCCATGGAAAAAAGAAATATAGGACAGAATCAAACCAAATCCAAAAGATACCATCATTCCATAAACCATTCCTCGTTTCGCCCTATTCATTTTTCCAGCTCCATAATTTTGTGCTACAAATGCTGACATAGACTGGCTGAAAGCAGAAGGCATCATTAAGATAAAAGTACACAGCTTTTCAGCAACTCCAACTCCTGCAGAAGCAATCACTCCCAGACCATTGATAATGGCAATAATGACTAGAAAAGAGATGCTCACCAAGAAGTCCTGAAGCGCAATAGGAAATCCTAAAGATAAGGCTTTGCGAGTCAGCTTTTTGTGAAAACGAAGATTGGAACGAGAGAATGCAAAAGGAAGTTCCTTTTTTCGGATAATCAATAGGGATAAGATAACACTAATTCCTTGAGCAAGAACGGTTGCCAAAGCGGCTCCAGCAGAAGCCATATGAAGGACTGCCACAAAAAACAGGTCGCCAAAAATATTGAATATACAGGCAATAAACACAGCAAGGAGAGGAGTTTTGGAATCTCCAATTCCTCTGAAAATACTTCCTAATACATTGTAGGCAATGATAAACAGAGAACCTGCAGAGCAGATACAGATATATAGAGCTGTCTTATCAAAAGCCTCTGCTGGAGCATGCATGATATGTGCTAAGGATTTGGCTCCTCCTACCATAGCAAAGGTAGCTACAACAGCAATCACTGCAAACATACAAATGCTACTTCCAATGACATCGCCAGCTTCTTGCTCCTGTTTCTGCCCAATTTTTTGTCCAAGCAGTATAGTAGTTCCCATCGCCAATCCAGTGATAACTGAAGTGACAGACTGCATCACCTGGCTTCCCGTGGAGACAGCCGAGACATCTGCCGCTGATGCAAATTGTCCTACAATCAGAAGGTCTGTGCCACCATACATGGCTTGGAGCAGCAGGGCGAAAAGTACTGGCAGTGCAAAACGGAGCAATGGGGTTAAAATAGGCCCCTCTGTAAATAGAAGATTCTCATGTTTTTTGTGATTCATAGAACGATTTCCCCCTCTTATAAAATTTGCATAACTGATAAAGAAGCTGTTTTTGTTTAACAATATCATCAAAATGAGAAATTACAACAAAAACGGATAAGGCAGCAGGCATCTCAGCCTGCCATCTTATCCGGCAAAATACTTCCTGTAGAGTAGATTCCCCTCCGATGAACAAAAAAATTATAGCAGAGAATGAAGAAAATGTCAATTTTCGTAACAAGGCAAATACATCTGAACAGACTGGACAAGGATGCTGTTCTTTGTATAATTTATCATTTCTTCAGCTATATCTGTATCACGAATCCTGCTTTCCGATTCAGTCACATTTGATATACTGGTATTCAAGTTATTGATGACTTCATATCCAGAGCATAAAGGGTATTTCCAGAACTATCTTTTGTTCCAGTAGTGATATACTTACCTTCTCCTTTTTCTCCGGCTTTTATGCTAAGACCTGACGGATCAAGTATGGTGACAGTGGCTTTTGTATTTCCAGATGTATCGGTATATCCGCCGATATTACCTCCATCATTGGTCCAACCGCCGTCGGCAGTGATTGTGCCGCCGCTGATTTCAATGCTGCTGATTGTACCATTTTTCCCGCTACCAATCCCAGAGGAGTTAGTAGAACCTGTAGAGGTAATGATGCCACCATTGATGGTAATAGTACCACCTATCGCTTGATAACCAGAACCAATTCCAGCACCTTGCGTTCCAGCATTAGCAGTAATAGTACCACCATTAATAGTGATACTATCCATAGTTCCAGCCCAACCTGCTCCAATGGATGCGCCATCATTACCACCATTTGATATAATTCTAAGTGCATTGTCTGCTGAAGTTCCATCACCGATTGTAATTGTACCTATTGTACCATGGCATCCACTGCCAATTCCAGTACCATGACTCTTACTGGAAGCATTGATGGTAGTATCACCAGTAATCTTAATGCTCTCGACTTTTTGGACATCAGGAGTTGAATATGTAGAAACCCATCCACCGCCACCGATGCCAGCACTATGTTGGCCACCTACTGCAGTGATGTCAATACCATTTCCTTCAAATTCTTCAAAATGTTGTATGCTTTCTCAACATGAACAAAATTTCCTCAACAGCATAAAACTACTTTTATAAAGATTGCATGAAAAATCCATATACATTTTAATAAAATATCTTTATAATAAAACTAAAGTATATTAAAAAGATATTCCTGCCAGTTCTGTATCTGATTTTACAATATGTCCAGAGAATATAAGGAATTTAGTTCTTATTTGGCAGAATACAGTTTTCAAATATACTTTAAGCTTAGAGACATAAGCTGTTATAACAGACAATCTCAGCTTTAATAAGAGCTTATGTGCAAAAGCATATGGGGAAAGCTATCTTCACAAGAATAACGCAAAAACAAAAATACTCAGAACAAGAAAAGGGGGAATTTAGATGAACAGTAAAGTGCCAGATTTGGCATGGCTGGAGAATCCAGAAGTATTTGAGGTAAACCGCGAAAAGGCTCACTCAGACCATCGATTTTATGAAAGTGTACAAGCTATGGAAAGAGGAGAAGCAGAGGAAGGGAAGATGGGGCTTAAACAATGTTTAAATGGCACCTGGAAATTTTCTTATGCGGAATGTCCAAGCAAGCGGAAAAGTAATTTTTATAAAGAAGATTTTGACTTGTCAGACATGGAGGAAATCCAAGTTCCAGGGCATATCCAAACTCAAGGATATGATAAGCGCCAGTATATCAATACCATGTATCCTTGGGACGGACATAGTGAACTTAGACCGCCTCATATTGATTGGGAATATAACCCAGTCGCAAGCTATATAAAAGAATTTGACTTAAAAGAAGAATTGGAGCAAAAGCGGGTATTTTTGTCTTTTCAAGGTGTGGAGACTGCCTTTTATGTATGGCTAAATGGAGAATTTGTAGGATATAGTGAAGATAGCTTTACTCCTTCAGAATTTGAAATCACAAACCTTTTGAAAAAGACAGGAAATCGTTTGGCTGTAGAGGTATATAAGAGGAGTAGTGCTAGCTGGATTGAGGACCAGGACTTTTTTAGATTTTCTGGGATTTTCAGAGATGTATATTTGTATGGAATTCCCAAGATTCATGTACGTGATATGTTCGTGAAGGCTGACTTGAAGATGGGAGAAGATGGTCAACTTGAGATTGGCAGTCTAACAGATACAAAAAAGGGAAGTCTTTGTGTGGAACTGGAATTGATACATGGGGATTTCGAGTCCTGTAAAGATAGTTTGAAAGCAGAATATGTATCATGTCAGGTAAAAGCTGTTTTGAAAGATAAAACAGGAACTATTGTTTGTCAGACAGAACCAAGTTGTGTTGAACATGGTAAAGCTGTCATAAATGCAGAGCTGTCAGATATTTATCCATGGTCAGCAGAAGTACCGAATCTCTATCATTTATGTATCATAGTTCTGGATACAAATGAAGAAGTGGTGGAAGTGGTTTCTCAGATGGTTGGTTTCCGCCATTTTGAAATTCATGACAAGATTATGTACTTAAATGGAAAACGGATTATATTTAAAGGGATTAACCGTCATGAATTTAATGTCCGCCGTGGGCGTGCAGTTACAAAGGAAGATATGCTGTGGGATATAAAATTTTTAAAACAGCACAATATCAATGCTGTTCGTACCTGTCATTATCCCAATCAGAGCTTGTGGTATGAACTCTGCGACAAATATGGACTTTATATGATTGATGAGGCGAACTTAGAAAGCCACGGTTCCTGGCAGAAGATGGGGGAAAAAGAGCCATCATGGAATATACCAGCCAGTTTGCCGGAATGGAAAGATTGTGTTGTAGACCGTGCTTGTTCTATGTTAGAAAGAGATAAGAACCATCCAGCTATTTTAATATGGTCTTGTGGAAATGAATCCTATGCAGGTGCAGATATTCTGGCAATGTCAAAATTTTTCCAGGAGAGAGATTCCTCACGTGTGGTTCATTATGAAGGTGTGTTCTGGAATCGAGATTTTGAGGAAATCAGTCAAGTGGAAAGTCAGATGTACACAAAACCTCAAGATGTTGAGGTGTTTTTAAATAATAATCCTCAAAAGCCATTTATTTTATGTGAATATGTTCATGCAATGGGGAACTCGTTAGGAGGTATGAAAAAATATACCGATTTGGCAGACCGATATCCGATGTATCAGGGAGGATTTATCTGGGATTATATGGATCAGGCTTTAATGCGCAGGGATGTGGACGGAAAAGAAGTATTAGGCTATGGAGGTGATTTTACAGACCGGCCTACAGATTATAATTTCTGTGGAAATGGAATCGTGTATGGGACTAGGGAGCCATCTCCTAAAGCCAGAGAAGTAAAGAAATTATATCAGAATCTGGTGATAAAACCAGAGCTTATTTGGGATAGTCTTAAAAAATCTTCGATAGAGGTAGAAATTTGTAACCAAAATTTATTTGTAGATACATCGGATTACAAATTTATCTATCAGATTTTAAGAGATGGAGAACCAGTCTGCCAAGCAGAGTTTGAGGTATTAATAAAACCAGGAGAGAGTAAAAAAATTACAATGCCTATTTCTGTGGAATGTCAGCCAGGAGAGTATGCATGTCAGGTATCAGCAGTGCTGAAAGCAGATACCATTTGGGCAGAAAAAGGATTGGAGATGGCGTTTGGAGAAAAAGTAAAACAGGTAAAAGAAACAGAGTCAGAACTATCAAAGATTGGCGAAGCGGTAGAAGAAAAAAAATCAGCTATGAAAGTAATTCATGGAGATGTGAATTTAGGAGTAAAAGGGGAAGGATTTTCTGTCCTTTTTTCCAGAGTAGATGGAGGTATTGTTTCTCTGCGTTATCATGGAAAGGAATGGATTACAAAACCACCGATGCCTACCTACTGGCGGGCAACCACAGACAATGACCGAGGAAACCAGTTCAGCGTAAGAAATGCCATGTGGTTTTCAGCAAATCAGTTCTGGCAATATCAGAATACTCAGATAGAAGTAAAGGAGTCTCCACATAAAGTGACAGTGACTTATAGTTATGGTCTTCCAGTAGTACCAAAGACAGAAACAGAAGTCATTTATGAAGTGACTGCAGATGGGAAGATTGCAGTAACTGCACATTATTATGGGCAGAAAGGATTGCCTCAGCTTCCTCTGTTTGGTATGAGATTCCGGTTCTTGTCCAATGTTAATTCCTATACATACTATGGATATGGACCACAGGAAAATTATATTGACAGAGCAAATGGAGCAAGGCTTGGCATCTTTGATGGAACACCGGAGGGAAATTTGTCACAGTATTTAGTTCCTCAAGAATGTGGCAACCGAACAGGAGTGCGCTGGCTCAAGGTATCTGATAAAGAAGGTCAGGCGTTAAAATTCACTGCTGTAGAGTCACCATTTGAGATGAATGTACTTCCTTACACTGCAGAAGAATTGGAAATCGCTCTCCATAGAGAAGAGCTTCCTGTACCGCCTCATTATACTATAGTCAGCATTTTAGGTGCTCAAAGAGGAGTTGGTGGCGATGATAGTTGGGGAGCACCCGTACATCCTGAGTTTGAAATCAGCGGAGAGAAAGATATTGAGGTAACATTTGTGATAGAGCCAGGCTGCTAAGCTAGAGTATGTTTGAAAACTGCTCTCTGGCAGATGTGCATCACAATTTATACAAGATATGTACTAAATAAAGGAAGCATAGCAAGCTATGTTGAGTGAATTTGGTACATATCTTGTGATAATATAGAGTGTGTAGTTGATAAGTGGTAGCTTTAAGGAAACTATGCGACAAATTAGAGGATTCATGCACTAACTAACTACCCAACTAATTTAATTCGTTGTATTAGTTAAAATTTGTAAACAAAGGTAACGCACGGAAGAAGACTGCTCCCCGTCCTGCGGTTTCGGGGTATCTGGTTTACTGCATTACGTCTTCCTACAACTTTTAACTCGCACAACAAGATAATGTATCACTCAGAAAAACAAAAAACTTGAAAATTTTACTGTACAAATCTGGCTTTTTGTGGTAATCTATTGAAGTAACTTAGACAGCAGTTATATTATAAGATAACGCTGGGGCATTGGCGCAGCTGGGAGCGCGTTTGAATGGCATTCAAAAGGCCGTGGGTTCGAATCCCATATGCTCCATAATAAAAAAATAAAAATCCCTTAAAATTGCGGAAGAACATATAATACCGAATTTTAAGGGATTTTTTAGTATCCGAATGATTTTAATGTAATTCTTCAATTTCTCTAATATCTAAGCCTGTTAATTCCATGATTGTATTTTTGTCGACCCCCTTTTTCAGCATATTTCTAGCAATCTGGAGGTTTCTTTCCTGTCCTCCTGTTTCATATCCGCGTTTTTCTCCACGCTGTTCAGCTTCCAACATTGCCTGGTTATAATCTAGGATGGCCTTTTGCCTTGCTTCATATTCTAATCGTTTTTCTTTATCCTGGCTAATCACTTGGAGTTGTTGATAGGCGCTGTCAAGGTATATATTCTTTTCTGCTAACACTTCAAAATCCTCCTTTTGTTCTGAACTAATAAATTTTGCCCATAATAACAAATCATCATTACTGTCTTTCCATTGTTCGGGAATTTTAGGAAGTTCTAAGATATGAAATTCCATTTTATCTGTGAAGAGAATATTATGGGTATCTTCCTTAATATGAAAACAGGAGTGAAATTCTTGTTCCTTTTCAAAAAGGATAAAATCTAAAATACTAATGTTAATACATTTTTTAAACACAGAATAGTTTTGCCCTGCTTGAATCTGCTCGGTATACATCTTAGCAAGGTAAAATAAGGAACGGTCTGCCCAGACAGTTAAAAGACATAAAAATATTACTCCCTTTTCGGAAAAGTGTTCCTACTGCACAAAGCTTGAAATATAGTACATATTCGTGCATATAATTACTGTTTTTGCATCCGCTTAACAACTCACGGAAGCTATATAATTTGCTTTCCATTAAAATCTATTTCATAGTAGTTATTCTCAAAATCGTACAAGCAAATCAAGTTTTCACGTATTGTAAATGGTTCTCTGTTTGAAATAGAAACAAATATATCTTTTCCAGAAAATGACCATTGTTTCTTAAAATCCAAGTCCAACATCGTTATTTCAATTTCTCCATAGATAATATATCCCTTTTCAACTTTATAAATTGCAAAGTTACAACCCAAACAGTCCAGCACAACATGGCGAATTATATAGGCATCGGTAATCTTTATCTGCGTTATCATGTTGCCTTGTAGAACTGTAAGAATGTCATCTTGCAGAACGGCACAATCCAAATCATATGAATAATATGGTCCAATCAGCGCTACTTGAAATTCTCTTGCATATAAGCTAATATGAATTGACAGTGTTTTTGAAAAATCGTTGTGCCGATAATGTTCTGGATTCAATGTTACATCGTAATGGCGATTATCTACCGAGTCAACAGTATATGTTTCGTCAATATTGATTTCAATGTGACATATTTCATTTTGTAAAATCATGGTCACACCTCCCCAAAACCTGATTTAATATTTTGAATATAAAATATTTGCCTGCCACCCGTAATGTATATTTATAGGCTCATATTATCTGGGTACACAATTCCGAAAAGGGAGAAATATTATTAGAAATTTGTCGCTGTCATTACTTTGCCTGCCAAAACTTCCTCATAATCTTTTAAATTCCTTGCCAGCAATTCTGGTGTATTTAGACCATAGGGACAATGGCTCATACATTTGTTGCAGTGAAGACAATCTTTAATTTTCATCATTTTTTCCTGTCCCTTTGGTGACAAATGACTTGCTGATGGAGAACGACGCAGAAGAAGGGACATACGGGCACAGTTATTGATTTCAATTCCTATAGGACATGGCATACAATAACCACAGCCTCGACAGAAGCTTCCTGAAAGCTGGCTGCGGTCAGTGTCAATAAGCTGTTTAAGCTCTGGTGTCATGATAGGAGGATTTTCAATATAGCTTAGGAATTCATCGAGCTCTTTTTCTTTCTGGATTCCCCAGATTGGCAGAACATTATCATATTGGTCGGCAAATGCATAGGCTGCAGCAGAATTGGTAATCAACCCGCCAGATAGAGATTTCATAGCGATAAATCCTATATTATGTTCTTTACAGGATTGGACTAATTGGATATCTTTCTCGCTGCATAAGTAGCAGAATGGAAACTGTAATGTCTCATAAAGACCACTTTCAATGGCTTCGTTTGCCACAGAAAGACGATGATTCGTGATACCGATATGGCGAATTTTTCCCTGTTCTTTTGCTTCTAACATAGCCTCATATAGACCTGAGCCATCTTTAGGTTTAGGACAGAAAGATGGATTATGGAATTGATAGATATCAATATAATCTGTTTTCAAAAGACTTAAACTGGTTTCTAAGTCTTTCCAGAAGCCTTCCACTGTAGTTGACATGGTTTTAGTAGCTATGTAAATATGGCTACGCACATCACCAAGAGCAAGGCCAATTTTTTCCTCGCTGTCAGAGTAGGCACGGGCAGTATCAAAAAATGTGATGCCATTTTCATAGGCTTTATAAAGTAAAGCAGCTCCCTCTTCTTTAGACACTCTCTGAACTGGTAATGCACCAAATCCGTTTTTGTTGACTGTAATACCAGTGGAACCTAAAGTAACTGTTGACATAAAAATACCTTCTTTCTGAATTTTCAAGTATAATACGTTTATTTTAATATAACATAAAAGCATCTATAACAACAGACTTCTTTTAAAAATAACTTAACTCGTTGTGCTGGTTTATTTATAAATCAACCGACTTAAAAATTTTTACAAAGTAGATAACTTCTGCAATTGCCGTAATAACCCAAGAGAAAACATATAGAAGATATAGAGATTCTATAGTTTTGAAATATGCAAATACGGTCCAAATCCATAAAAGGCGAAATACAGTTGAACCTGCTGTGACAATGAGCATAGGTACAATGGTTTTCCCTAACCCACGAGATGCTGCAATGGTACAATCCATAAAAGCACTGATGCAATAGGACAATGCCATAACAGAAAGCCTCTTGATTCCGGCATTTACAACAGCAGCTTCATTGGTAAACAAGGATAAAAATGGATATCGCAATAGATAGATTCCTACACCTAGGATTAATCCCAGCAGAAAGGAATACAACAGGCAGATATAAAAGCTTTTTAAAATTCTACCTCTGTTTTTTGCCCCAAAATTCTGGGCAATAAAACTGGTGCAGCCTGTATAAAAAGCGGCCATCATATCATATACCAGAGGGTCTGAATTGGCAGCAGCAGAGTTACCCTCCACCATGATATGGTCAAAAGAATTGACACTGGCCTGCACAAATAGATTGGCTACTGCAAAAAGAGCATATTGGATGGCCGACGGAATTCCGATTCGTAAGATGCGATGCATTTTGTCTTTGTCTATTTTTAGACAATCCAGATGCAAAGAAAAGGATTCCTGGCTGTACAGCAAGAGTCTGATGACCAGAAACGCTGATATATACTGAGAAATAATACTTGCAATGGCTACCCCTGCAACTCCCATATGACAGACAATCACAAAGAACAGGTTTAATAGGACATTGACCACTCCTGCAAATGTCAGATAATATAGGGGTCTTGTGGTATCTCCAGCAGCACTTAACACTGCATTACCAAAATTAAACATTGCCAGAGCAGGAGTCCCTAAAAGATAAATTCGCAGATAGCAGATGGCATCCTGAATTAGCTCATCTTTCGTATGCATCACTGTAAGAATCATTTTGGCAAAAAAAATGCCTAAACCCATAATGAGCAAACCAGAACAGGCCATCAAAATAGCGGCTGTGTGCACAGTTTTTTTAACTTCTTCATGGTTTCTTGCACCAATATACAGAGCTGTCAGAGCACTGATTCCACTTGCAAGTCCTAACAGTAATCCAGTTGATAAGGTCACTAGGATACTGGTAGAACCCACTGCTCCCAGAGCAATAGGACCAGCAAATTTCCCTACCACTGCCACATCAGAGATATTAAAGACCACCTGCAGAATATTGGAAAACATCAGTGGCACGCTGAAAATCATAATTTTCTTCCACAGAGAGCCTGTACACATATCCATCTCATAGCTTTTCATCTCAATATCTTGTTATGACAGATGTGTTAATCAATGATTCCTCAACATCTGCTAACATCCTCCTTTTTTCTTATATAAAGAATAAAGAATTAGTCAATTGTGAAACTCAAAATTTTGCCGAGCATTCTCGACAACTTTGACTTTTACAATCATCTAATATAAGTAATTACAAATCCCTAAAATCTGTATCATTACTGATTTTTTTTGCCCTTGTTTTCCAAGAATATTATATGGATATTGGCATTTTCAGTATAGCACAGCCAACAAAATTGTAAAGAGGTTATAATACCCTCTTATTCAAAAGTCCTATCCTTGCGGCTATTACTAAGTTGTGTTATACTTAATATAATAGAAGGAGAGGAAGCCGTCATGTATTATTTTATAGTAAATCCTGATGCCAACGGCGGCCAGAGTGGTAATAAATGGAAAAAGCTGGAAAGACAGCTAGGGCATTTAGGAATAGAATATGAAGCTTTTTTGACAGAAAAACCAGGAGATGCAAAAAAATATGCTGCTGAGCTTACAGAAGGATGCAGAGAGCCACGGGTGATTATTACTGTTGGTGGAGATGGAACGATGAACGAAGTGCTGGACGGCCTGGCATTTTGCGGGCCAGTAACTTTGGGTTATATTCCTGTTGGTTTGGGAAATGACCTAGCTAGAAGTTTAAAGCTGTCAAGACGTCCTTCTAAATGTTTAAAAAAGATATTGAATCCTAAGTATTATAAACTTTTAGATTATGGAGTAATGTCTTATGGAGAGAGACTGGAGCATCGGCGCTTTTTAGTCAGTGCAGGGATTGGCATGGATGGAGCTGTATGTAATGATTTAGTTTGCTCAAAGATAAATGAAGCATTAAACAAAGCTCATTTGGGCAAATTAAGCTATATTGTAATTGGACTCAAGCAGCTTATTATGGCGTATCCGGTGAAGGGATATCTGCTGCTGGACGGAACTCAGAAAGTGGAATTAAATCATATTTATTTTATATCTGCACATATCCATGCGTTTGAAGGGGGAGGATTTCGATTTGCTCCAGAGGCAGACCCCTGTGACGGCAAACTGACTCTCTGCGTGGTGCATCACAGTGCAAAGTTAAAATTAATTCCATTTTTGTTTCGTTCTCTTGTAGGTCATCAGAAACGATATCGGGGAGTGCGTAGCTATACTTGCCGAGAAGTAGAAATCCATACAGAACGACCTATGCCAGTCCATGTAGATGGAGAAGGATGTATGTATCAAAAGAGAATTCATTTAAGATGCATCCCTGGAAAGGTTCGCATGATTATCTAAAAAATAGCCAGACAGGAAGTAAAGAGGAGAATATTTGCTATCTAAGTGTATCAGAAAATAAAGATACAGGAGAAATTTCTTTCGTGGTGAAAGGGAAGGGACGAAAACTATGAGAATAGGACAGGGATATGATGTACACCGTCTTGCGGAAGGGAGAAAGCTAATCCTGGGAGGGGTAGAGATTCCCTATGATAAAGGACTTTTGGGACATTCGGATGCAGACGTATTAATCCATGCAGTGATGGATGCTCTTTTAGGAGCTGCTGCTCTAGGGGATATTGGGCAGCATTTTCCAGATACAGACCCAGCTTATAAAGGAATTTCTAGTATAGAGCTTTTAAGAAAGGTGGGTAAGCTTTTAGAACAAAAGGGATATGTTATCGAAAATATTGATGCAACCATTATTGCTCAGCGTCCGAAGTTAGCTGCTTACCGTCCTCAAATGGCAAAAAATATTGAACAGGCATTAAATCTTGAAGAAGGCAGAGTGAGTGTAAAGGCAACCACAGAGGAGGGACTTGGATTTACAGGTACAGGAGAGGGAATTTCTTCTCAGGCAATTACCTTATTGACAGCTATGAGAGATACCTGTTATGATGACAGAATGGAAATAAAAGGGTGTACTCATTGTCTGGGCTGCAAGCAGCAGGAGTCCGCCAAAGCGATGGAGGAATCTTATGAAAATTTTTAATACATTGAGTGGCAGAAAGGAAGAATTTATTCCTTTAGAGGCTGGAAAGGTGAAAATGTATGTGTGTGGGCCGACCGTTTATAATTATATCCATATCGGCAATGCACGGCCAATGATTGTATTTGACACAGTTCGCCGTTATCTGGAATATAAAGGTTATGAAGTAAATTTTGTATCCAATTTTACAGATGTTGATGACAAGATTATCAAAAAAGCCATAGAGGAGGGAGTGGACTCGGCAGTAATCTCCGAGAGATATATCAAAGAGTGTAAAGCAGATATGGAGGCTATGAATATCAGGCCAGCCACAGTTCATCCCAAGGCAACCGAGGAAATCAATGAGATGATTGAGCTGGTGGAGACTTTGGTGGAAAATGGTCACGCCTATCAAGCCAAAGATGGGACGGTATATTTCCGAACTGCATCTTTTGGGGATTATGGTAAATTATCTCACAAAAATCTAGAAGATTTGCAGTCAGGATTTCGGGAAATTAAGGTTACAGGAGAGGAAGGAAAGGAAGAATCATCGGATTTTGTCCTATGGAAACCCAAGAAAGAAGGGGAGCCATTCTGGAAATCTCCATGGTGCGAGGGACGACCAGGATGGCATATCGAGTGTTCTGCTATGTCCAAAAAATATTTGGGAGAACAGATTGATATTCATGGGGGCGGGGAGGACCTCATTTTCCCTCACCATGAAAATGAGATTGCTCAAAGTGAGGCAGCCAGCGGCAAAGAATTTGCAAAGTATTGGATGCATAATGGATTTTTGAATATTGATAATAAAAAGATGTCAAAATCCTTAGGGAATTTCTTTACAGTTCGGGAGATTGGAGAAAAATATGATTTGCAGGTGCTTCGATTTTTCATGCTTAGTGCCCATTACCGCAGTCCATTAAATTTCAGTGCAGAGTTGATGGATGCTTCCAAAAATGGATTGGAACGGATTCTCAATGGAGTTGATAAGCTCCGTGAACTGGAGGAAAAGGCTGTACAAGAAGGACTTCGGGAGGAAGAAAAAGAATTTCAAAACGAGGCAAAAGCTTTGGCTGCAAAATATGAGGCAGCTATGGATGATGATTTCAATACTGCAGATGCCGTGTCAACAGTATTTGAATTGGTAAAGCTTGGCAATTCTACAGCTAATATGGAGAGCAGCAGGGAGTATCTTTTATATCTAAAGAATACCATAGAGAGTCTTTGCCAGATTTTAGGGATTGTCACCAAGCGAAAAACTGAGGTTTTAGCAGAAGAGGTAGAAGCTATGATTGCTGTTAGGCAGCAGGCCAGGAAAGAGAAAAATTTTGCTCTTGCAGATGAGATTCGCCAGAAGCTTTTGGACATGGGTATTATCCTTGAAGATACAAGAGAAGGGGTTAAATGGAAAAGAGCATAGAAAGAAATCACGGATTTACAGAATGTTGCAAGGAAATGTTAAAATTTCAGGACAGAGACCCTAAAATGTATTCTCCCTTGACTTTGGCTTATCTAGGAGATGCAGTATATGAATTGATTATCCGAAGTAAGATAGTAAACCAGGGCAATACACAGGTCAATAAGATGCATAAAAAAAGTTCCTCTCTGGTAAAGGCAGAAACGCAAGCTAATCTGATAAGAGCTTTGCTGCCAGAACTTTCTGAGGAAGAGCAGGCTGTATTTAAAAGGGGAAGGAATGCTAAGTCCATGACTATCGCAAAACATGCCAAAGTCGTTGACTATCGTATGGCCACAGGATTGGAGGCATTAGTTGGATATCTGTATCTGTCCGAACAGTTTGAACGGCTTATGGAACTTATAAGCTATGGATTAGAAAAAATAGGAGAAACAAAGACATTATGAATGAAGATAATCTCCTGATACAAGGGAGGAATGCAGTTCTTGAGGCGTTTCGTTCTGGCAGGACTATTGATAAATTGTATGTGCTGGATGGGTGCAAGGATGGCCCAATACAGACTATATTAAGAGAAGCCAGAAAACAGGATGTTATTATAAATTTTGTCACCAAGGAACGATTGAATCAGATATCTGGAATACAGAATCATCAAGGGGTAGCAGCCCAGGCTTCTGCCTATGGATATGTGCAAGTGGAGGATATTTTAAATCGTGCTAAAGAAAAAGGAGAAGACCCTTTCCTTATCTTGCTGGATGGCATTGAAGACCCTCATAATCTGGGAGCTATTATCCGTACCGCCAATTTAGCTGGAGCCCATGGAGTGATTATTCCAAAGCGGAGAGCAGTGGGGCTCACAGCTACTGTGGCAAAGACCTCTGCAGGCGCGTTAAATTACACGCCGGTAGCCAAAGTTACCAACTTAACAGCAACCATGGAACAACTAAAGCAAGAGGGACTATGGTTTGTCTGTGCGGATATGGGCGGAGAGCTGATGTACCGTTTAAACTTAAAAGGCCCAATCGGTCTGGTAGTGGGAAGTGAAGGTGATGGAGTCAGCAAATTGGTAAAAGAGCATTGTGATATGATAGCAGGAATTCCCATGAAAGGGGATATTGACTCATTAAATGCATCCGTAGCAGCAGGAATTTTGACCTATGAGATTGTAAGGCAGAGGTTACTATAAAAGTCCTGGCTGAAATCCTTGATGGGAGCAAGTTTACTTGCATCGAATCATGAATATCGGACCAGTAAGCTGGTATGAGCAAGTAGGCCGTCAGGCTGGATTGCGGGAGTACAAAAGGCGAGAAGCAATCGGCTTTTATAGGGTGGCTGGTGCAACATCAAAAGTTGCATGAAAGTTTAGTTAAGAATTGAGGTTAAAATGAAAAAGAAAATATGGATGGTACTTTTAGGTATAGCAGTGCTTACTCTGGGATTGGCAGCACAAGGATGTGGGAAACCAGCATCAAAGCCAGCCCAAATAGTCGAAGAAGTACCATATATACGGGAGATTACCGTAGACGGAGAATTGAAGGAGGGAGAAAGTACAGAGGGAGAGACAATAAGAGGACAGTATGTTATAGACTGATAGAAAACAGCTTGATGAGCTATAAACAGACATGGATACATAATCACCGTATATTTTTTTCGCGATCCGAGATACTATAGGAAACGACAAATCGATTTGCCGTTTGAGATAGCCTTCAGGGGGATGAACGAAGGTTTAAATAATGGATTGAAACAGAAGTATAAGATTGCGGAAAAGAGGTTCGGTAGATATGGTAAATGATAAAAGAAAGGTTGTACTGGTAGGCACAGGAATGGTGGGAATGAGTTATGCCTATTCCTTGCTGAACCAAAATGTCTGTGATGAGTTAGTATTAGTTGACCTTGATAAAAAACGTGCAGAAGGCGAGGCTATGGATTTGAACCACGGCCTTGCCTTTTCTGCTGCCAATATGAAGATTTATGCAGGCGAATACTCAGACTGCCAGGATGCAGATATTGTAGTAATCTGTGCAGGAGTGGCTCAGAGACCAGGAGAAACCAGATTAGCTTTATTAAAACGGAATGCAAAGGTATTCCAATCTATTGTAGAGCCAGTAGCTGCCTCTGGGTTTGATGGAATATTCCTGGTAGCAACGAATCCTGTAGATATTATGACAAGAATCACATATTCCCTGTCAGGATTTAATCCACGAAAAGTTCTTGGAAGTGGAACAGCTCTGGATACAGCCAGGCTTCGATATCTCTTAGGAGAATATTTATTGGTAGACCCCAGAAATATCCATGCGTACGTGATGGGAGAACATGGAGACAGCGAATTTGTACCATGGAGTCAAGCCCAGGTAGCTACCAAATCTATTTTAGAGCTGTGCAATGAAAATCCAGAAATTCAGAAAGAAAAGTTAGCAGAGATTGAAAAAGAAGTACAAGGAGCTGCCTATAAAATTATAGAGGCAAAGAGCGCTACTTATTATGGGATTGGCATGGCTCTAACCAGAATTACCAGAGCAATCCTTGGAGATGAGAATAGTGTCCTTACGGTTTCTGCCATGCTGAGGGGAGAATATGGACAGGCAGATGTATTTGTAGGCGCTCCATGTATTATCAATAAAAATGGAGTACAGAGAGTATTGAAACTGTCGCTCTCGAAAGAAGAATTGGGACATCTGGAAAATTCTTGTAAGGTCCTTAAAGACAGCTATGATGAATTGGCAAAGTAGATAAGATAGGGAAAGATTGGTATTGTGTTAGTTAAAGGTTGTAAATAATGGTAACTTTCCAAGCACGGCTGTCATCTGTTCTGCCTTTGCAGGAATTAAATGACAGCCACAGTTGGAGATGCTGGTTGATATCCTCAAGAAATTATGGCTACTAACTCAAATTACAGCTACAAAATGTCGTAAATTGTCTTGATACATATGATATATACTGATAAGGTAAAGAAGATTTTTGTATATTAAATATTTATAGTAAATAGAATTGGTTATTACGGAAATTTTCTGAAAAATTATGCAAAAGAGAATGGGGAAATTGCAATATGTATGATATTGTTATATGCGATGATTCCTTTTATTGATTCTGTGGCAAAAAGCCTTTTGCGTCGAGATGCCAGAGGTATTGACTTAAAAGAGTTATTGCAGTGTAAGGAAAAAGGAATGACAAAAAAGCTATATCAAGAGAAAAGTGGGGAGATAAGCAAACAAAATAGTGTATTTAAAATGGGGGTTATCTCGGAGTTTAACCAGAAAATTAAAACTATAGAATACATAGTGATAATCATGAAATAAAAGAACCTTTTCACCTATAAAAAAGGAAGGACGAACCTATAATTTCAGCATAGAAATTTTAAGAGATTTTTATTGTAAATAAGGAGAAATTTTTGTATAATGAAGTCATAGCAGGAGCCGTTTTTAATAACTATTACTAATTTTCCTATTTTCCTTGGAAGGAGGGAATCCTCGCAAGGAGCCTATGATAAATGAAAGGATTTTATTTATGAATACACAAGAAGAATATGATATGCGAATTGCCCGCATTATGTCCAAAATTGAAGACCTGCATGACAGAGAATTTGCCTTTACCTGTGGAGAATGGCCTTCCGTCTGGAAGCCTGCGATGACAGAAAAGGAAGTCTCTGCTTTTGAGAAGAAGCATGGCATCCATTTGCCGGAGGATTATCGTCGTTTTATCACAACGATTACTGCTGGAGGAAGTCAGCCATTTTATGGATTGGAAGCTTTGAATGACAAACATGTGGAACTGCCTAATCTGGGAAAGCCTTTTTCCTATACTTTGGAAAATCCTTTGATTATGATTTATTTGACAGAAGAGGAAATGGAATATGATGAAGATGGGGAAGAAGACGACGAGGGTGAATGTGGATTCATTTCTCTTTGTCATGAAGGATGTGGCATGTACAGTATTTTGGTTGTAAATTCTAATGACCCAGATACTTATGGAACTGTCTGGTTTTACGACTTTGCCAATGACTTTGGCACAGCTCCTATGAGGGATGCACAAACTGGACAACCATTCCATTTTTTGGATTGGCTGGAATATTGGGCAGACCGCACAGCCAAGCTAAATGATGACGAATATTTTAGCTTTTCCGATGCAGTACAGATGCCTGAACCACCAGACAATCCTGATATTGTTGGAAGAAAAATGGGCTGGATCAAATAATTGAGCAGCCCATTTTCCGTTGTGTTGATTCTTTTTCCCGTTTGGATATATTGTCAAATTTAATTTTAATGGTACATATCTTTCACGAATTATGACATATAGTTACCAGAAAAGTAGTTTCCAGATACTCCCTAGCTGGATAGAAAGAGAATTTAATCTTCCACAGTCAGAACACGGAAACCAGTATCAGACCAGTTGTTTCCGATAAGATAGGAAGTATATTTGGTTCCAGCGGTAATATCTACCTGATAGGAAACTAGAGGTTCATTGTTGAAGCTATTGTTGGTAACAGTTCCAATAACAATCATAGGTAATTCCCGAACAATGGAGAATGTATTCGCATTGGTTATATAGAATTGATAAGAACCAGCCATTGCCTGTTTATAGGCAGTTACTTCCTGGAAGTTTACATTGCGAAATACTGCATCATGGCTGTAGAGCATGACATCATAGCTGGAGCCGCTGTAAGACATATTGGCAACCCGATAGCAGCCAGTATTGTAGTTCATGGTGTTACATCCATTATTTGGCACTTGAACCATATTCAATCCGCCTGCTGCTGTGTCTACCAAAACCATAGTGTACCTTTGGCCGCCTGAAAATGGAAATGTTTGCTGAAGAAGAACACTGCGCAGTCCAGATGCTCGCCTTACAGTAATGGTATGGAAGCCGTCGGAAAGTGGGTCATAGTTAGAGATAGTACCAAATCTAGCATTTGTTGCATAAGTTGTATTATCAATCGTAATATTTACTGGAAATGTGTTAGTAGATGCATTTAAAAACCGCACCTGGGCATTATTTTGGGTAATCCCGCAGCTTGGGCAGGAGGGGAAGATGGGTAATGTTGTAATAGGAGGTGTCCAAGTATTGTTATTGCCAGGATAAGCAGGGATGCCGCCTTCTGGAGCAATGGGAAGAGTGATACCATAGTCATTATTAGAACCATTGCCTGTGTTATTGCCAGGATAGGCAGGGATACCACCTTCTGGAGCAACAGGGAGAGTGATACCATAGTCATTATTAGAGCCATTACCTGTGTTATTGCCAGGATAAGCAGGTGTACCGCCTTCTGGGGCAACAGGAGTAGTAAGTCCGTAGTCTTCTGCATTTAGGTGGCCAGAGGTGTTGTTATTATTTTCAGCCATAGAAAGAGCCTCATTGTTTTTTTACTTTAACTTATGAACCAAAATGGTTTTGGTTCCAGAAATAAAGGAAGGACGATGGCAATTTTTCGCAATCGTTTTGAGATTTAAGATGGTTACAAATTTCCCAAATAATTTTCAAAATAAAGATATTTATAGTTGACAAAATGAAACAGGCATGATAATATAACTAAGGCTCGTCAAGGAGCTAGCTTATAAGTAAGAAGCTGATGTGGCACAGGTGGTAGCGCACCTCATTGGTAGTGAGGAGGTCACGGGTCCGAGTCCCGTCATCAGCTTTTAAAAACCCGTGAGTTTAGCGGGTTTTTTGTATTTTTGGAAATTAAAAGGTAATCAATTCCCTAGAATGAATGATTCATGACTCAGAATCAGAGTTTTAGGGATTTTTTATTGTTAATTTTAGATAATAAAGATTCATAAGAAAGATTATTTTCTGCTATTCCTCTTTCCTAACCCAACGGAATATGGTATGATATCCTAATATTGGGAATACTACAAACGGAGGAATATTTATGGAAGAGAACAAAGAAGCTTTAGAGGTTTCCAGGAATTTTATAGAACAGGAGATAGATAAGGATTTAGCAGAGGGTGTCTATAACCATGTACAGACTCGTTTTCCGCCAGAGCCAAATGGATATCTTCATATTGGTCATGCCAAATCCATTTTGCTCAATTATGGATTGGCACAAAAATATAACGGAAAATTTAATATGCGATTTGATGATACAAATCCCACCAAAGAAAAGGAAGAATTTGTTCAGTCTATTATTGAGGACGTAAAGTGGTTAGGGGCAGATTTTGAAGACCGTCTGTTTTTTGCTTCTAATTATTTTCAGCAGATGTATGAATGTGCAGTGCTGCTCATTAAGAAGGGAAAGGCATTTGTCTGTGATTTAAGTGCAGAGCAAATCCGAGAGTATCGTGGAGATTTTAAGGTCCCTGGAAAGGAAAGTCCATACAGGAATCGGACAGTGGAGGAAAATCTACAACTGTTTGAGGAGATGAAGGAAGGCAAATATCAGGATGGAGAGAAAGTGCTCAGAGGTAAGATTGATATGGCTTCTCCTAATATCAATATGAGAGACCCAGTTATTTATCGGGTAGCCCATATGAGCCATCATAATACAAAAGATGACTGGTGTATTTATCCTATGTATGATTTTGCCCACCCCATTGAAGATGCCATTGAGCATATTACCCATTCTATCTGTACATTGGAGTTCGAGGACCACAGACCGCTGTATGATTGGGTAGTAAAAGAATGTGAGTTTGAGAATCCACCAAGACAGATTGAGTTTGCTAAGTTGTATTTGACCAATGTGGTTACAGGAAAACGGTATATTAAAAAGCTAGTAGAAGATGGGATTGTGGACGGTTGGGACGACCCTCGTTTGGTATCTATTGCAGCTTTGAGAAGGCGTGGGTATACACCAGAGGCAATCAGAAAATTTGTAGAGTTAGTGGGAGTAGCAAAGGCCAACAGCTCTGTAGATTATGCTATGTTAGAGTACTGTATCAGAGAAGATTTGAAGTTGAAAAAGCCTAGAATGATGGCTATATTAGACCCAATAAAGCTGGTAATTGACAATTATCCAGAGGGAAAGATAGAGGAATTGCCCATTCCCAATAATCTGGAAAATGAGGAGCTGGGAGAACGGTTGGTTCCTTTTGGCAGAGAGCTTTATATTGAGAGAGAAGATTTTATGGAGGAACCTCCAAAGAAATATTTCCGCTTATTCCCAGGCAATGAGGTGCGGCTTATGGGGGCTTATTTTGTGACCTGTACAGGTTGTGAAAAGGATGAAAACGGAAATGTCACTGTGGTACATGCCACCTATGACCCAGAGACAAAGAGTGGTTCTGGTTTTACAGGCAGAAAGGTGAAAGGCACCATTCATTGGGTTGCCAAAGAGAGGGCTCATCAAGTAGAATGTCGGCTCTATGAGAATATTGTAGATGAGGAGAAAGGAAAGTTAAATGAAGATGGTTCTCTGAATCTAAATCCAAACTCTTTAACTGTGGTAACAGAATGTTTTGTGGAACCAGCTTTGAAAGATGTAAAAGCTTATGACAGTTTTCAGTTTATGAGAAATGGGTATTTTTGTGTAGATTCTAAGGACAGCAGACCGGAGCATCTAGTATTTAATCGAATTGTATCTTTAAAGAGTTCTTTTAAATTGAAATAATGAGCAATCTCGTCAGCATTAGACAGGCAGTTTACAAGGACAGCTTTCGTAGGACAGAGGAAAATCCATGGAAATAATGATTCCACTCAGGCAAGGACCTCAATCCATGTATGAGCAGATTTATCAATATATGAAGACAGAGATTCGCAAGGGAAATCTGCGCGAGGGAGTAAGACTGCCTTCTACCAGAGTGCTAGCAGAAAATTTAAAGGTTAGCCGTTCTACAACTCAGATGGCTTATGACCAACTAGTGGCAGAAGGGTATATTGAGGCGCTTCCTCACAAGGGATATTTTGTACTACGAATGGAAGAGCTTGTAGAGGTAGAGCCAGAAATTGGAGGCACGTTTATTGAGGAGAAAGAGGAGGACAACAATCAGGCGGAGATAGACTTTTCTCCTAGAGGGATTGACTTGACTCATTTTCCTTATAATATATGGCGCAAGGTCACACGCAATACTTTGGCAGAAGACAAAAAGGAGATGTTTCTTACTGGTTCTCCTCAAGGAGAGTCAGCTTTGAGAGAGGCGATAAGAGGATATCTTCATTCAGCCAGAGGAGTCAACTGTCAGGCAGACCAAATCATTGTGGGGGCTGGAAGTGAATATCTGCTGATGCTTTTGTATCAGATTTTAGGGCCAGGACGGGTAGTAGCTATGGAGAACCCCACATACAAACAGGCATATCGAGTATTTGAGAGTTTAGGATATGAAATGGCTCCTGTAGAGATGGATTCCTGTGGTATGGAGATAACATTTTTAGAGAAGACTAAGGCAGATATCGCTTATGTAATGCCCTCTCACCAATATCCTACAGGCATTGTGATGCCTGTGCTTAGGCGACAAGAGCTTCTTCAATGGGCTGGACGAAAAAAGGACAGGTTTCTTATAGAAGATGATTATGACAGTGAATTTCGCTATAAGGGAAGACCTATTCCAGCATTGCAGGGATTGGACAAAATAGGAAAAGTTATTTATATGGGAACCTTTTCTAAATCCATTGCACCAGCTATCCGAATAGGGTATCTGGTGCTTCCTCAATCTCTCCTTGCCATTTATCAGAGAAGGCTCAAATTTTATGCCTCAACGGTATCTCGGATTGACCAAAATATTATTTACCAGTTTTTAATAGATGGCCATTATGAACGCCATTTGAACCGTATGCGAGCAATTTATAAAGGAAAACATGATGTGCTTTTGAGTCAGCTCAAGAGATTAGAACCGGATTTCCAGATTCAAGGGGAATATGCAGGACTTCATATACTTCTTACAAGCAGACACAATAGACTAGAAAAGTGGTTGGTGGAACAAGCAGAAAAAATGGGAGTAAAGGTATATGGGCTGTCTTCCTATTATATTCATCAACATCATAATAATAGACCTTCTACTGTGATTTTAGGTTATGCCAATCTAAGTGAGGAGCAGATAAAAAGAGGAGTTGAACTTCTTTGTAAGGCATGGGAATAATATTCGGTTGGGCGGATAAAGATTTTGAGCAAATACCACAACAGAGGGATGGGAAAGAATGAAATTGGGAAAGAAAAAGGTAGGTATTGCTGGGGGTGTGTTATGTTTGGTGCTGGGAGTAGGAACTGCCTGCAATAGAGGGAGTATACCATGGAATGACAGCGATAACATGATAGAACAACAGGCAGAAAATGAAGAGATTTACGGACAAGCAGAGTATATAGGACTGGGGAATAAAATAGGAAAAGCAGGAGCCAGAAATGTGGCGGAGAATATAGGGCTGGAAAATAGGGTAGAAAAAGTAGAAGGTAATGACAAGCGGAAAGAACTAGAGCAGACCAATGGGGAAAAAGATGATATAAGGGGAATGCTTAGAGGAAAAAGGAAGTCTAAAATTCAGTTGACTGACGAGGAACGTGAACTTTTGACTATCCTAGAGCAAGCTCTTATGGAGGCAGATTATGAAAGAGCTGCACAGTACATGCTGGAGAAAGAGGATTGTCTCTGGAATTTGTATTATGAAAAGATGAATGAAAATAGGTATTTGTATCAGGAAGAAAAGATGCTGGAGTATTTAAGCGGAACTGGTCTGGTCGTGAAAAAGGCAAATGTTATCTATTATGGAGAATTGTCGGAGGGAGTGCCGAATGGAATAGGGACAGCTCTGCAGGTAGTGCATATGGACAGCCCTAGATTTGATTATTCCACAGGGATATGGAAAGATGGAAAGATGGATGGGGATGGAATTGTAGGGTATTACTATTATGAAGGAGCTAAACAGGAAAATGGTTCCGTCAGGAGAAGTGGCAGATTTGAGAATGACTTGATGGAAGGAGAGGTCATTTATCGCACAGTAAACACCCAAGGAGAGGCTATAGAATGGGCTATTGATGTTGAAAAAGGAAAGATTGTCATAGATGAGAATTGGATTTATGATGAAGAAAAGAAGGCATATCAGCTTCCTTCTCAACAGGACCAAGAACATGCCTATGTGATTGGAGAATCAGGGATTGACAAGATATGGTTTCAAAATTTAATTCCTTGGTGATATCTCTGTAGCACGAGAATTTTTATTCTATGCTATTCAAATTGAAAAAAATTGTGTATAATTAGGACAAATAATTGCTGATATAATCTTGGATGGAGGTTTTATATTATGATGTATCCTTATGCAACATTAAGTGACACAACAGAAGTAGTTCATTCTGAAATAAAATCTGATGGTAGGGTTAAGATATATATATAGAAAGCGGTGTATAATGGTTTTCATAATGCTACTTGCTATTTGCCTGATTATACTTGGGAAAATATAGTAGGATTTTCTGATGAAGAAATGGCTTATTATAAAGAATTCGTAGAAAACAATGCTCATTTGATTATGGAATTTGCAATAATAACTCACAGATATCATTAAAA
>DEPC01000045.1 GCA_002358555.1 Hungatella sp. UBA3402
TATGGTGGAAGAAATTTTGGCAACCTTGCTACAATATGTAGATACTGCTATGGTAGGACGATTGGGAGAACAAGCCACAGCTGCTGTGAGTATTACCACTACAATCAACTGGCTGGTAGGCAGTATTGGAGGAGCTATTGGTACAGCAATCTTAGCTATGATATCCAGAGCAGTGGGCAGTGGGGACCGAGAATTGGTGCGCAGTCTTTCCAAGCAGGCTTTGTTCTTGGCAACAGGATGTGGAATTGTTCTTGGAAGTACTTGTATCTTTTTAAGTCCTTTTATTCCAGTATGGATGGGAGCAGAGGAGACGATACAGGCAGAGGCATCTGCCTATTTTTTCATTATCAGCCTGCCTATGATATTCCGAGTTTATACAACAATATTGGGAGCCTCGATTCGTGCAACTCAGGATACACGGACACCAATGATGATTAGTATGACAGCCAATGGACTCAATATGGTGCTGAATTATATTTTGATTTACAGCTTAAATCTTGGGGTCAGAGGAGCTGCTATTGCTTCCGCTTTATCCTATTCGGTTTCTGGTTTTCTCATGTTCTGTGCATATAGAAAAAATGAGCGATTAAATTGGCGCTGGAGAGAATTTTCTATAGATTTTCCTTTGCTGAAAGAATGTGCAAAGATTGGTGTGCCAGTACTGGGAACCAGCATGACTTCCTGTCTGGGGTATGTAGTTTTTGCGGGACTGGTTTCAGGAATGGGAACCACCATATTTGCTGCCCACTCGATTGCAGTAACAGCGGAGACTATTTTTTATATTCCAGGTTATGGACTTCGCACAGCAACTTCAGCTCTAGTAGGAACAGCTTTGGGAGAAAAAAATCAGATAAAACTAAAGGATACAGGCAATTTGAGTGTAATCATGACAGTATTTCTCATGTGTTTCAGTGGACTAATTTTGTATCTGGTAGCATATCCTTTGATGTGCTTGTTTACTCCAAGTGAGACAGTTGCCAAACTGGGGGCATCCATGCTTCAATTGGTGGCATTGTCAGAACCATTTTTTGGTCTTATGATTGTTTTGGAAGGTATTTTTTATGGATTAGGAAGGACAAAATATGCCTTTATGGTGGAAACATTCAGCATGTGGGGGATTCGCATTTTATTTACATTTTTATGTGTGAAAGTGTGGAATCTGGATTTAAGGGCAGTATGGTATTGTATGATAGGAGATAATGTATGTAAAGCACTTCTATTTGCATTGCCAGTTATGACAGATAAACAACGGGAGAAGTTGTTTTGTGTGGAAAAGTATCCGAAAAGATGATATAATCATAGTATTTCCAGCAAAGAGGTAGGATGCAAAACATAAAGGAGGAAATTTCAGTGAGATTAGTAACACGTTTAGATTTTGATGGATTAGTGTGTGGGGCATTGCTGTTGGAGGCAGGCATTATTGACCATTGGAAATTTGCACACCCAAAGGATTTGCAGGACGGTCTCGTTGATATCAATGAGGAAGACTGTCTGGCAAATGTACCTTATGTGGAGGGATGTGGTCTTTGGTTTGATCATCATTCCAGCGAGCATGAGAGACTTGCGCTTGAAGGCAAATACAAAGGAGAAAGCCGTATCACTCCATCTTGCGCCAGGATTATCTATGAATACTATGGAGGTGCAGAGCGTTTTCCTCAATTTAGTGAAATTATGGAAGCTGTGGATAAAGTAGATTCCGGCAATCTGACCATTGACGAGGTTATGAATCCTACTGGGTGGATTTTAGTTGGCTTTTTGATGGACCCAAGAACAGGACTGGGCAGATGGAGAGAATTTTCAATCTCTAACTATGAGTTGATGGAAATGCTGATGGAAAAATGTCGTGTTATGGATGCTAAAGAAATCCTCGATCTTCCTGATGTAAAGGAGAGAATTGAGGTCTATCATGAGCAGACAGAAAAGTTCAAAGAAATGGTATCGAGTCATACCCAGGTGAATGGCAATGTAATTATCACCGATTTGCGGGGAATAGACCCTATCTATACAGGAAATCGTTTTATGATTTACAGTATGTATCCTAACCAGAATCTTTCCGTTTGGATTGTCAGCGGAAAGGGAGGGAAAGGTTGTTCCGCAGCAGTGGGTTACAGTATTTTGAATCGCACAGCGACCATAGATGTAGGAAGCCTGATGTTAAAATATAATGGCGGAGGTCATAAGAGAGTAGGAACCTGCCAGTTTGACAATGAAACTATGGATATCGAACTTCCTAAGATGCTTAAAGAACTTTGTGATATGTGTAATTAGTGATTGACGGGCAAAGTTGAAGAATTATTTTTGACTGCATACCTATTTGAAGGGGCCATTGCAAAAGATAGTGTATAAAGCTATCATTTTGTAATGGCTCATTTTTATTTTTGTTTAAATTTTTATTCTCCAGAACCCAAAGGACTTATCATGGCTGACCAATGATATTATCTTATCCAGTTATGGTCATTACAAGCACAACAAGATAAGATAAAGGGGAAATAACGAAGCTGGTATTCCAAAAGAATCCGCTTACAAATCTGGGTACAAGCGGTTTTAGTACTCACAAGGACAAAGGAGGAAATAATGAATAACAAATATGGGTATGCCCGAGTCAGCACAAAGGAGCAGAAGGAGGACAGGCAAATGGCTGCACTGATGGAAATGCAACTGTCTGAAAAAAATATATTTATAGACAAACAGTCGGGAAAAGACTTTAATCGTCCTATGTATCATCGTCTTCTTAGAAAACTGAAGCCAGAAGATTTGCTGTATATTAAGAGTATCGACCGTTTGGGACGCAATTATGAAGAAATTCTGGAGCAATGGCGGGTGTTGACTAAGGAGAAAAAAGTAGATATTGTGGTGCTGGACATGCCGCTTTTGGATACTCGGAGAGGAAAAGATTTGATGGGAACATTTCTCAGCGATATTGTTCTGCAGATTCTTTCTTTTGTGGCAGAGAATGAGCGAAAAAACATCAGAGAAAGGCAGAGAGAGGGGATTGAAGCTGCCCGCACAAAAGGGGTTCGATTCGGCAGACCGCTAAAACCTATGCCAGAAAATTTTGAGCAAATATATTTGAGATGGATGTCTGGAGAGATTTCCAGAAGAAAGGCAGCGGCATTATGTGGTATGCCGCTGACTTCTTTTTGTCGGAAAGGAGATAAATGGAGAGATGAACAAGGAATTCAATAAGGCAGTTCTTACTGATAAATTTTATTATGTTCAAAGATAGGTTCGCTGGTCAATTCCACCCCAAGTCTCTGGAATGTGCGAATATCCACATTAGATAGCATCACAGAAGTATGTGCTTGACAACCTCTGAGCTTGGACAACTGTTCCAGAGCTTTCTGAGCGTTTTCATCAGTGGCAGCCCACATGGACAAGGCAATCAAAACTTCGTCTGTATGAAGCCGCGGATTTTTATTGCCAAAATAATTCACTTTCAGCCTTTGAATTGGCTCAATCGCAGAAG
>DEPC01000119.1 GCA_002358555.1 Hungatella sp. UBA3402
AACTGTCCGTGTCCAGACTTTGATGCAAACCAAAGAATTTTAATCATATTAATTTTTTATCGGAGGTGCCCAGATTGGCTAACATTAAATCTGCAAAAAAGAGAATTCTGGTTGCAGAAACCAGAGCTGCCAGGAATAAAGCTATCAGATCCAAGGTGAAGACTTTTATCAAGAAAGTTGACGCTGCTATCGTTGCCGGTGACAAGGCTGCTGCACAGGCATGTTTAGTAAACGCAATTTCTGAGATTGATAAGGCGTGTACAAAAGGTGTATATCATAAGAACAACGCTTCCAGAAAGATTTCTCGTCTTAGCAAAGCTGTAAATGCGATGAATTAATATAACAGATAAGAATTTAATAATCCCTTCAAAACTGTAGGTGTGGCAGTTTTGAAGGGATTGTTTGTTTTTTGGAAGTTATACATTATTTTATCAATATTGTTTTGTAATTAGCAATTCTACTGCTAATCTCTCATTAAGCTGTCCTGTTTTTGCTGCTTCCTCTGCATCTACACATAGATTCACATAAGACAAAATTTGTTCTCTAGAAAACGCCTTAGCCTGGGACATCACTTTTCCTACCACAAAAGGCTGCAATTTGAGCTTTGAGGCAATACTTCCTCTGTCTAGATTCTGGGTCATCAGCTCTTTTACCTGAAGAATCTGATTAAACTGTCTGGCAATCAAAAACAAAATTCTCATAGGTGGTTCTTTCAAAGCTAGAAGGTCCTCATAAAATCCCATGGCCAACTTAGTATTTCTGCCCACAATCGCACTCACCATATCAAAAATCTTATTGGTAATCTGAGTTGTACAGATTTCTTCCACATCTTGGTCAGTAATGACTTCTCTCCCCATCGTATAGCTGATAAGCTTTTCTAACTCCATGCGTATATGCTGCATATCATCTCCACTTTTACTCAAAAGCAGTTCCATGGTCCGCCCAGTAATCTTCTTGCCGTTCTTTGCAAGAATTCCCCCTGCCCAGGAGGATAACTGTTTGATATCTTGTCTCCCCATCTCTGCGGTATATCCAAAGTCTTTCACTTTTTTGTACAGTTTATTGCGTTTGTCTACTTCTGACTCTACAAACACAAAACAGGTAGTATCTGGCATCTCTGGAAGATAGTTGACCAATAGCTCTGCACCACTGCCTTTGAATAATCCGCTGTCTTCAATCAGAATGAGACGCCTGTCTCCAAAAAAAGGCATAGTGTTTGCCAGACTGATAATTTCTTGTAAATCCAGCCCCTTTCCTTCATATTGGTGAAAATTCATAGAATCCTCTCCCACAATAGCCTCTTTTAACCGCTTTTTATAACTTTTCTTTAAAAAAGATTCCTCACCAAAGAGCAAATATACAGGCTTAAACTGCCTAGTCTTAATATCCTGGTTCAATACCTTCATGAATATTCTCCTCAAACAACTTGTTTAGATATTCTGCCTCCTGAATTGTGTTCTTCCACCCATATTTTTTTAAATTTACCTGCCATCCCTTCTCTGTTTCGACGACACAAATTCCCTCTGCTTCCAGAAGCATTTTCTGCATATCATAAGTTTCAAAATAGGCAGCTCCGCTTAACATTCCTCTAGAATTTACTATCCGATATGAAGGAATATTTTTTCCAACTAATCCATGCTTCAACCCATATCCTACCTGTCTAGAGTTTTTTGGTTTCCCGCATAGTAATGCCACCTGTCCATAGGTTGCTACCTTTCCTTCTGGAATTCTCCTACATACAATACCGATTCTTTTATAGAAATCCATTTTCTATCCTTTCAACTAATGCTACCATCCTCTCCCCCAATCCATCTGCCCATTTCTCTGTATAAAAGGCTGAATAAGGCAGATTTCTATCCTTTCGCATTTGAATACATTGGGGAAGCTTGGACCATATAATAGAAGGAAACCCTACTATAAACAGATAAAGAGGTCCTAGCATCAACGATTGCCATGTATGCCCATATTCATGAACTGCCATCTGTTGACACCATATTTCTTCTTTATCAGGAGTAAAGATAAACAGACCAAGAGAAATTCCTCCTTTTAAGTTCCATTTTGTATAGATGGCACCATGATATATTTCATGAGGAGCTTTTAAGAAGTACAAAAATACCATCAGCCCCAAGCTAGACTGAATAATTCCCCAAGTACATTGTAGTAGGAGATAGACAATTTTAAGCAAAAAGTTTATTAAGCCCATAATGCTCTTCCCTTTTGTAATAGCTTAGACACCAGTATCCTCATGCTGGGATTAAAAAGTATTGGCCTTTATCTTGCATTAACTCTCAATTTTAAAATAAAAAGAACTATTGCAAAATGACAGATTCCTACAATATATCATATGGATACTGCTGATATCACAAGCATATATTGTAGAATTATTGTATTTTGCAACAGTCCCTTAACTTTACTCTTCTTTGAATAACTATAATGATTTCGTCATCAAACTATCAAATTATTCAACTGCACTTAAAATAGCTGCAATATAGTTCATCTTATCTACCAGAGTAGCACCAGACACTGCATCTACAGTTTCCTTTTTCTCCTCTGCTTCCAGTTGGTCTCTTTGGTCAGCTACATTTTCTCCTTCTAACTCAGCCTCTTCTTCTTCAGCTAAGCTCTGTCCAACCAGCTCCTCCAATTCCAGAATGGTCTTGCCATTGACAAATTCCTGGATTGCATCAAAGTTGGCTGCAATCTCCTTAGTAGAACCTGCCTTCTTCATATTTTCAGAATAGTAGGTATTATTAACTCTCTTAGAGCCAAGAACCTTTCCGTCCAAAATGCTTCCGTCCTCTGTAAAGAAATCACTGTTTGGAACACCAATCTGTTCACTGTCTAAGAACTGGAATTCGTCGATATAGGACAGAACTATGCTATTTCCATCTGACAAAGCGGCTGCTAGAGTAAAGCATTTGTTTCCATGAGCTGCAGCTTCTTGTACATTCAACATCAGATTTGATGGGTCATCTTCATAGACAACTGCTGTATTTTCCTTTGCTGCCTTTGCTGCATCTACAATAACGCCAAGATAGTTTCCAGTATTTACCAATGTAGCACCAGACACTGCATCCAGTACTTCCTCAGAAGACTTGCCTGCTAATTCTTCTAACTCTGCAATCGTCTTTCCTGCTGCAAATCCCTGAATCTCATCAAAATTTACAGAAATCATCTGTGTAGAGCCTGCCTGTTTCATTAATTCTGAATAATACTCATTATTCTCTCTCTTGGAAGCTAACAATTTGCCTGCTGCAACACTTCCGTCTTCGACAAATGCCTCGCTGTTGGGAACACCAATCTGTTCACTGTCCAGGAACTGATATTCATCAATATAGGCCGCTATAATGGTATCATTGTCATCAACAACTGCGGTTGCCACAGTAAAAACCTGATTTCCATTAGCAGCCCCCTGTACCTGACCTATCCTTAAATTCACAGGACCCTCCTGCTTTTCTGGTTCTTTAGCAGCTTCTGTTGTCTCCTCTGCTGTTGTAGTTTCTTCTGGTGCAGAGGTAGTTGTTGTCTCTGGAGCAGCAGTAGTGGTAGGAGCTTCTGCTGTTGTGGTATTGTCACCAGAACTTGAACAGGCTGTCAAGGATGCACTACATGCTACAATTAACATAGCTTTTACAAGATTTCTTTTTTTCATAACTTATCCTCCAATAGATAGCTGTTAATCAAAAGATTACCCCTACACTATACCCTATTTCCCATAACAAAACAAGCAAAAAATAAAGTTTTCTATATATTTCTAAAGTTATGAAATAATAATTTTTTTATTCTCTACTTTTTCTTCCTTCATATAGTACATAAATCAAAGTATATATTGCCATAATTCCAGATACAATGGGAGCGATTTTTCCAAGCATTCCTAAATCCTGAGAAAAATAGTTTCCAAACAGATAGACCATAGGGATTCGCAGAACCAAAGCTCCTGCACTACAACTCACCATAGTCCATAAAGTCTTTGATTTGCCATTTAAATATCCATTTAAGCAAAATACCATAGCTACCATGATATAGTCATAGCTACAGGAACGGAAAAATGGAATTCCTGCCTTGATAATTTCCTTATCTTTTGTAAATGCTCCTATCATCGTTTCTGGATTTATCTGAGCCCATATCCAAAACAGCATGGACACTCCAAGGGCAAATCCCATGCTCATCCATAATGCTTTTCTGGCCCTTTCTGGCTTTCCTGCTCCCATATTCTGAGCTGTAATTGCTGCAAGAGCATTGGCCATAGAAGTAGCTGTCAGCATAGCAAACACATCATACTTGCTCCCAATCCCCACCACAGAAGCTGCAAACACCCCACAGCGATTCATCACTGTCATTAAATATAAAAATGAAATCCTTACCATCAATTCCTGTAAAGAAATAGGAACTCCGACAGATGCCAACTGCTTTGCCAACTCTTTGTGAATGTTAAAGGAAGATAGCTTAAAATCAAATACAAAGGAATGCATTTTCAGATATACAACAGCAATCCCCATACTTACTCCCTGAGAAATAACAGTAGCAAAAGCGGTTCCTGCAACTCCCATATTGGCATAATGGACAAACACAAAATCTAGCATAATATTCAATACACAGGCAACAGCTACAAATATCATAGGTCTTTTGGAATCTCCACATCCACGTAGAATAGCACTGATAGAATTATATCCACAGATAAAAAAATTTCCCCATGCACATACAGCCACATAGCTCATCGTCAATTCAAAAGACTCCTCTGGTGTGTTGAGCACAGTCAACAGAGGAGCCTCAACTATTAACATTAATCCTGTCAGTAAGAGAGCAAATACAGAAAATACGGTCAAAGTTGTCCCGATTGCTCTCTTCACCATTTCTAGATTCTTTTGTCCTATATAATTTCCAATAACAATAGTACTTCCAAGAGTCAACCCTGATGATAGACTGGTGACAATCTGAGTCACCTGTGTTCCTGTGGAGACTGCAGCAACGCTTTTTGCATCACAATATTTACCCACTACAAACAAATCTACTGCTCCATACAAAGACTGTAATAGATTGGCCAAAAGAAATGGAACTGCAAACATGCATAATGTCCCAAGCAAACTCCCCTCTGTTAAGTCCTGCTGCTTCATAATTCTCCGCCTCTTTTCCTTCTGACAATTTGTACTTTTATTTTCGTATAGTTATCAATACATCTAGTACTACAGCGAACTTGATAACCGTTATATCTGCAAAATCACTAAATTTCATTTACTCTATCGTCCAAATTTTGTTTGTCTGCTGTAGTTAATCATTCTGAATATTCTACTCAGCTTCTGTTTTCTTCTCGCTGAATCCATCTATAATCGTAGCTGCCCCGCTGATATAAGGATAATGGCAATCATAATCTTCTGGCTTTCCCACCCATAGCTGATAATATTTCTTCTTGGCAATCTGCATATAGACTTCCTTTGCATCAAATCGGTCTCCTAAGGCATTTTGTGATACTTCATAAGTCACTTCATTTCCATCTCTGTCTTCTGTATGCAAAAGATATACATCTTCCCCATCAATTTGTACAATTTCTTTTCGTGCCAGATAAACCTCAACCATCTGAGTTTCTGTACGCTGTTTTGGCTTTGGCAACTTTGGCAACATAGATATAACCCCAATAAGCAATACCACTAAAATGCCCATGAGGATATACTTGGTTCCTTTTGTCAAAAATACAGGTCCTTTTCCAGTCTTGGTTTCCCGTTCCTCGTCGAATTCTTCTAGCTCATAATCATAATCTTCGTCCATCATATCATCTTCTCTCATCTTACCAACCTCCCTGATAATCGGATATAGTTCCTTTTTCCCTATTATACTTAAGACTCTCCTGGTTTTCAAGCGGTTTCCATCATCAGAAATCCCAATATAACTGTTTTCTTTAATCATAATCCGTTCTGAAAGGTTCTAATCTCTATCTTATTTCCATCTGTATTGACCATGATTGCTCCACTATCCATAGTTAAAAACCATTCTATTCCCTGAGTCTTTAGTCTTTTCAATGTATCTTGGCTCGGATGTCCATATCGATTTCCTTCTCCGCAGGAAATGACTGCCCATTTGGGATCTACTCTCTTTAAAAACTCGGAATCTGAAGAATAAGAGGAACCATGATGAGCTACTTTTAATACTTGTATTTGAGGTTTTTCTCCTTCTTTCAACCATAGTTGTTCTCCTTTGGAACTCATATCTCCCGTCAAAAGGATTCCTGCCAAACCATATTGTACCTGTAAAAGTAGGGAATGTTCATTTCTATCCTTATTACTTAAACTACCAGACTTATCTTCCTCTCCAGCATACAGACATTCTAATCTCAGACTTCCAGCTTGAATACAATCTCCTTTTTTCATCCATGTTGTCTTTGTTCCCTTTTCTTTTGCCAAGGTAACTAATTTCTCATAAATCTCATCTTCTCCGCTTTTGCCCAGCCAAGGCAGAATTACATTACAAATTTCAATTCCTTTATCTTCTTCCAACAGCTCTTTCACTCCTGATATATGGTCCTGGTCTCCATGACTCACAATCACATAATCCACTTGACAAATTCCTTGACTTTTTAAAAATGGTTCCAATACCTGCTCTCCCAAATTTTTCTTATCAGAGCTTCCTCCATCCACAAGAACAACTAGTTTCTTTGTATGGATGCAGATTCCATCTCCTTGTCCCACATCTAGAAAAGTTATTTCCATTCCGTTTGGCGGAAGTCGAACCATTAACAATCCCAGGCTTCCTGCTGCCAAGACTCCTGCCAAACCTGCTCTTACCTTTTTTTCTACTTTTTCCTTTTCCTCCTGCTCCTTGTTCGCCTTTTTTACTTTTAGAGATATGATCGCCAAAGCTGTACTCCATATCATTCCATAGATTACAAGATTCCATAGATTGGGTCTTCCTGTTACCAGAATTGCTCGTGGAAGAGTTAAAACCTTTTCACAAATCCACTGATAAAATTCTAGTACATAATGCCCAGTTCCTATGGCTGCCATTCCTAATTGGATTTGAAAGGCTCCCAATACCATACCACATATTCCTGATATCAGAACATAAGACATCAATGGAATTACTATCAGATTCAAGATTGACCCATAAAGAGGATATTCAAAATAATGATATACAATCACTGGGCAAGTAACCAGTTGGATTACTACTCCTGCCAGGATAGTTTTCCAAAACCCTGATTTTACTCCCAACCATTTTTCTACTAAAGGCTCCACACCTCCCAAAGCCAACACTGCTCCAAAAGAAAGCTGAAATCCTGCCTGGAACAATAACATTGGCGACTGAGCCAGCAGAATTAGTCCAGAAACAGCAGCGGCCGTCCGCATATCATAAGTTCTTCCTAAATAATCTGCACCCATCTGCATAACTGCCATGGTCACAGCTCTCACAATACTTGCAGAAATTCCAGCCCCTCCTGCTAAAACCCCATAACTAGCTGTAACTATCATTCCAAATAATCCGGCTGCTCCAAATCCCATACCCAGCTTCCGAAACAGTCTATAACTTCCAAGTCCAATCAAAGAAATATGAAGTCCACTGATGGCAAGAAGATGGGCAATACCACTACTCTGATATAATTTGCGAATCTCTCCTGAAAGTTCTGACTTTTCTCCCAATACCATAGCCTCAAAAATCCCTCTGTCTTTTTCCTCACATATCTCCTCCAGAATTTGTGAACCATAATTTTTTAATCGGTAAATTCTATCAAAATAAGGCCAGTATTCGGTTCCATAAATCTCTAACCTTTCCCCATAAAAACGCCCCTGAATTCCCAATGCATGATAATAACCCTTATAATCAAATTCTCCTGGATTCCCTGGTTTATCAAATCCTTCCAATTCTCCTTGTAGACAAAGAGTCATTCCTATGCGCAGACAAGTATCCATTTTATCCATATATGCAAGTACCTTTCCATATGGCTGTTTTTTCCCCTCCTTTTTAAGACTCACCCTATCCAACTCTAGAACCAATTTGTCTGAATCCTTTTTTTCCTGTATTCCAACCAGAATTCCTTTTATCTCAATCTCTTTTCCTTCTACTTCTCTTACAATTTCATCATATTTTT
>DEPC01000084.1 GCA_002358555.1 Hungatella sp. UBA3402
GAGAGATATTAACTATGATATGAAGTTGGCTGCTGCGAAAGCTATTGCAGAATTGGTAGAACCAGAAAAATTGTGTGCAGAATATATTATTCCTTCAGCTCTTGACCCTAGAGTTGCAGAGTATGTGGCACAGAAGGTTGGGGAAGCTGCCAGAAAATCAGGAGTTGTCTGAAAATAGATATAAAAAAAATTTTTTGTAAAATTAAAGGAAGAAATTTTCCATCCATTTTTATTGGATTATCCATGTTGATTTTTACAGGGGCATGATACAATAATATTGACAGAATTACAGACATCTTAGAAGACATCATTGTAGACACCAAGGTTGACATAACTACGGACAACAGCGGTTAACTGGAGAATTGACAGCAAAAGTTGACACAATAACGGACAGCACAGAAGACAAAATAACAGACAACATGCGGGCAGCAAGGGCAGACAGAAAACCGACAAAAGTCTCAGGAGTCCATTTTTGGGGTTTTCGTTTTTGGAGGATTTTGCGTTATGAAAAGAATCGTAAAAGAGCTCTCTCTGACACTGGCCGCAATGATGGTACCATTCGGCTTAGCTGGATGTTCCCAAGCAGACGCGTCGGTGTCAATATCGACATCATTGCAGACAGAATCCATGACATCAGTTGCTAATGGAGCAGCACCAGAGGAGACTCCTGAGACTAAAACAGAGGGAGAGAGAGAAGTTACTCTGTCTCTGTTAATTGACAGTAATGTTTCTCTGGACGGTTTAAAAGCAGTATGCGAATCGGCCTATGAGAAGCTGGGTATTGCCATAGAAATTGAGTACAAAGTAGATACCAGTGTGTTAAAGACTAGATTAGCTGCTGGCGAGATGACAGATTTAGTCGTTTATAACTCAGGTTCTCTGTTAGAAGCATTAGAGCCTTCAGAGTATTTTATAGATTTGACTACACAGCCTTTTGTAAACCGATATGATGAGACCTATAAAAAATCTGTTACTGTAGATGAGGTAGTTTATGGAGTTCCATTTACTTCTACCCAGGCAGGAGCAGTTATGTATTATAAACCAATCTATGAAGAACTGGGTCTTGAAATTCCTGGTACATGGGACGAGTTTCTTTCTAATTGCCAGAAGATTGATTCTGCAGGATATACAGCATATATCAGTTCCACAGCCCAGGAATCCATGACACAGGTACTATTTTTAGGGGACCATTATAATGTAATGGCATCTAATCCAGATTTTGTCAGGGAATTTGAACAGGGTAAGGTTCAGTATGCTTCAGACCAGGTAGCATTAAAAAGCTGGGAAAAATATCAAGATATCATTCCTTATCTTCACGAGGAACATACAACTATAACTTATGATGAGGCCTGCCGGATGCTGGCCGAAGGAAGGGGAGCGCACTGGATTTGTTTGACACAGGCGCTCTCTAATATTTATTCCCTATATGGGGAGGAAGTAGTAAATCAAATTGGTGTATTTGGTATACCTGGAGATAATGCCAATGACCATGGGTTGACAATATGGATGCCCAACTCTATTTATGGAAGTATTCATTCAGAAAAGAAGAAAGATATCCTTCGATTTATGGAATTTTACGTTTCTGATGAGGCATTAGATATTTATGCAAAGGCTGTTTTACCAGATGGCCCTTATTGTATTAAAGAGTATACTCTTCCAGAAGATTCCTATGATGGAGTAAAAAATGATATGCAGAGGTATTTTAAGGAAGGAAAGACCAGGGTTGCTATGGAATTTGAGACTGCAATAAAAGGAGCAAACTGCTCCAGAATCACGCAGTCACTAATTACTGGTTCCATCTCTGGTAAACAGGCTGCAATAGAATATGATGAGGACTGCAAAAAACAGGCAGTCCAATTAGGATTTCAATGGGATTAAACTATAAAGAGCCGTTGCAAGATGAATGATTACTCAATTTTGCAATGGCTTTTTATAGTTTGGTAAGTTGCTACTCGGTTGCTTTTTTAGAAAATTCTGTAGTTACCAAGTCTTCATATGGAACTCTTGCTGGAAGTTCTCCTGCTTCCTCTAGAATATTCTGCAAAAGGTCAAAACTTTCTTTCTCAAAAACAGTATCTTTTTTCCATGTATCTTGTGCTTTATATCTTTCTACAATTTTTGTGATATTTTCCAACGGAGTCTCTTTAAATTGAGGGGCAATGGTCTTTGCAATTTCTTCGGCTGAGTGAGAATTAACATAGTCAATGCCTTTCTGGATGGGAAGGAACAAAATATACTATCCATTCAAGTCATGAGCATAAAATACAAATAAAAGGAACAATTGTCCAAACAAAAAGGAGAGCAAGCTATTGCTTTTTAAAGGGGCTGTCAGGTATACTTAAAGGGTAATAAAACGTGATTACAGGAGGTAATCTTATGGGAGAAGGAACAAAACCTGTACTGGTGGTTATGGCAGCCGGAATGGGTAGTCGCTATGGTGGCTTGAAGCAAATTGACCCTGTAGATGAATATGGAAATATTATTATGGATTTTTCCATTTTTGATGCCAAAGAAGCAGGGTTTGAAAAGGTAGTTTTTATTATCAAAAAGGCGATTGAAAAAGAATTTAAAGAAAATGTAGGTAAGCGTATGGAGCAGCATATCCAGACAGAGTATGTATATCAAGAATTGGATAGGCTTCCAGAAAACTTTTCAATACCAGAAGGGCGAATAAAACCATGGGGGACGGGACATGCCATTCTGTGCTGTAAAGGTGTGATTGATGGACCATTTGCCGTAATCAATGCAGATGACTATTATGGAAAACAGGCGTTTAAAGAAATTTATCATCAGCTAATTACTTGCAAAGATACGCAAAAATACCAATATGCCATGGTAGGTTATCATTTGAATAATACGATGACCAAACATGGGTATGTGGCTAGGGGCATTTGTACCATCGATGACCAGGGAAAGCTTGTGGATATCCATGAGAGAACTCGGATTGAAAAGAGAGGCGAGGATGGAGCTTATACAGAAGATAATGGGGCTACCTGGGTTACTCTTTCCAAAGACACAATAGTATCCATGAATTTGTGGGGATTTACCGATGGAATTCTAGAAGAACTAAACCAACGGTTTGCAACATTTTTAGAAAGGGAACTTCCTCTCAATCCATTGAAATGTGAATATTTTCTGCCTTTTGTAGTAGATGAGATTTTAAAAGAAGGTAAAGCAGAGGTGACAGTCCTTAAAAGTAAAGAACGGTGGTATGGCGTCACTTATAAAGAAGATAAAGAAACTGTAATCCAGGCAATTCGTCATCTAAAGGAGCAGGGACTGTACCCAGAAAAGTTGTGGGAGGAATAAAATGAACAACAATAATGAGAAACGATTGGAGGCAGCAAAAGCTTTTGCAATAAGAGGACGGATAAAAAGCTGTGAGCCTTATGGGAGTGGACATATTAACTGTACATTTCTTTTAATCTGTGAAGAAGATGGACAGGAGTATTCTTATATTCTGCAACAGATGAATCAGGAAGTTTTTAAAGATATTGAGGGACTTATGAAGAATGTAAAAGGGGTAACTACATTCCTGCGCCGTCAAATTATAGAAAATCACGGCAATCCAGACCGAGAAACCTTAAATCTAGTTCCAACAAAAGACGGAAAGGACTACTATACAGATAGTCAGGGAAATTTTTGGAGGGTGTATCTTTTTATTTCCCAGGCTACCTGTTATAACTTGGTAGAAAAACCAGAAGACTTTTATCAGAGTGGAAAGGCTTTTGGCAGATTCCAATGTCTTTTGGCAGATTATCCGGCTGATGAACTTACAGAGACAATTCCTGACTTTCATAATACTCCTGTTCGGTTTAATACCTTTCAAAAGGCTGTAGATAAGGATATTGTAGGAAGGGCAAGCCAGGTGGAAAAAGAAATTCAGTTTATAAGGGAGAGGGAGAAGGAGATGGGTCTTGCCCTTAAATTGCAAAAAGAGGGCAAACTTCCTGTGCGAGTAAGTCACAATGACACCAAGTTGAACAATATTATGATTGATGATGCAACTGGGCAGGCAATTTGTATTATTGATTTAGATACCATTATGCCTGGATTTTCCATTTTTGATTATGGAGATTCTATCCGATTTGGTGCAAACACAGCACAAGAGGATGAACAAGATTTAACTAAAGTATCCTTATCATTGCCGCTTTTTGAGATATATACAAAGGGCTTTTTGGAGGGCAGCCAAGGGCGTTTGACAGAGACAGAGATTGAATTGCTTCCTTATGGAGCTAAGATGATGACATTAGAATGTGGAATGCGGTTTTTGACAGATTATCTTCAAGGAGATGTATATTTCCATATCAGCAGAGATGGTCATAATTTAGACCGTTGTCGTACCCAGCTTGCTTTGGTAGCTGATATGGAAAAAAAATGGAACGATATGGAACGCATTGTAAAAACCTATCAAGTATGATGGATTTTGGAATAATTGCTCTTTTCCGAGAGAAGACGGATGGAAGAAGCATATTCTGAAGGAGTCATATGAGTGATTTTTTTAAACTGTCTGGAAAAGTAATGAACTGAGGTGTAGCCTAGACGGTCAGATATCTGAGTAAAATTCAACTGATTACTGCGAATTAGTTCTTTGGCAGTATCAATTTTCATCAATGTAAAAAATTCGATAACCCCACAACCATGTAACTCCTGAAACAACTTCTGAAGGCGGGAACGACTTATTAATGTATTTTTACAGATTCTTTCGATAGTAAGTTGCTCATTGATATGCTCCTCCATATAACGGATAATCCGGTTATAGGTTTCATTGGGACGCCCCAAACGAGGGACACCGCGCTTCTGAGTGGAGACAGGAAGAGGATTGGCAAAATAGCGACGGTAAAGGTGAATCAAAAGCTCCTCTAAATAATTGCGAATCAGTTGTTCTGCTCCAAATCCAGGGGAGGAGGTATTGCGGACCAATTCTTCCTGATAAGGGTTATCCAGACGACCAGAAAAGGCATTGCGGGCTTCAATGATAATCTGGGCTAAAAGAGCATTTTCTGTCTCTTGGACTGTGAGTATCTGACTGCAAAAGGCATCCATACAGGGAGAATGACATTCAAAAGCAATAACAACCAAGCTAGGAGCACTGTGTCCATTGGTAATTACATTGTGGAATTCATTGGGCTGATGGAAAATGATGCTACCTCTTTTTAGGGTATGACGTTGAGTGCCTGCCATAATGTCGATTTCACCCTTATCTACACAGAGGAATTCCCAGAAATCGTGGCTTTCGCCAGGAAAAGAAAAATCACTCATATAGTCAAAATAATGGATAGAGATGATGCTGCGGACAGTTAAAGTAGTCCGCAGTTGGGTACTTTTGTATGTCATGGGAGCCTCCGTAATTTTGTTAGGGAGAGTATAACATATCTTGTCATCAACTGCAAGGAGGCTATCAACTGCAATAAGTAATTGCGAAACTTATAGTCCATAATTTGTAAGGAAAGAAAGGAGAAAAAATGTCAAAAACTAGGGGAAGGGTTACACTTCCAAGCGAAGGGAATTTTTTAGAAGAAACAAAGGAGATGATGGAACGCTGGGGAGCAGATGCCTTAAGAGATAGTGATGGCACAAAGCTGCCAGAGGAGATAAAGGAGTTAGATGCGACAATTTACACTACTTATTTTGTTGCTAGAGGGCATAATGAGTTTGCTAAGGAGCATATGGAAGAATGCCAGCAGATGTACTTGATGAGCCGAAGGGTAACTGCTATAGAGGAAATTGTAAAGATTCCATTTATGGAAGGATATTTTGGTGAGCAGGTAGTGCCAGATTATGTACATGACTGCAAGCAGTGGTGGGAAGTTATGGACCGAACATCTGAGGAGGCTGTAGCTCCTGAAAATTGGGAGGTAAATCCAGATCAAAATATTGTAATTGTAAAAAATGCTCTTGCATTTCACGAATATACCGTATCTTTTTTGGTTTTTGCAATTTGGGACCCAACGCAAATGTACAATCATATTACAAATGATTGGGGAGAAAAACCTCATGAAATTCCGTTTGATGTGCGCCAACCAGTTTCGGGGCAGTATGCAAAGGAATATCTTGTTCAATGGTTAAAAGAGAATCCCAGAACAGATGTTGTTCGGTTTACTACCTTCTTTTATCATTTTACTTTAGTATTTAATGATAAGGCAAAAGAAAAGTTTGTGGACTGGTTTGGATATGGGGCCACAGTATCTGTAAAAGCCCTAGAAGAGTTTGAAAAAGAATATGGATATCGATTGCGGCCAGAAGATATTGTGGACAATGGCTACTATAATTCTACATTCCGAGTTCCATCTAAAAGATATTTAGACTATATGGATTTTATCCAGCGATTTGTGGCAAAAAAAGCTGGTGAACTCGTGAAGCTGGTTCATGAGGCAGGACGAGAGGCCATGATGTTTTTAGGAGATAACTGGATTGGGACAGAACCTTATGGAAAATATTTCCCAGAAATAGGACTTGATGCAGTGGTAGGAAGTGTAGGAGGAGGAGCTACTTTAAGGTTAATTTCTGATATCTCTGGAGTGCGGTATACAGAAGGGCGTTTTCTACCCTATTTTTTCCCAGATACATTTTATGAAGGAAATGACCCCTGCATTGAAGCAAGAGAAAATTGGCTTTGTGCAAGAAGGGCTTTGATGAGAAAACCAGTAGATAGAATCGGTTATGGAGGATATCTAAGCCTAGCCTATAAGTTTCCTGAATTTGTGGATTATATTGAGAAAGTAGCAGACGAGTTCCGTGAGATTTATGTCAATGTCAATGGCAGTCAGCCTTATTGTGGTCTAAAAGTGGCAATACTCAACTGCTGGGGAAAACTTCGTGCTTGGCAGTCATTTATGGTAGCACATGCTCTTTGGTATAAACAGACTTATTCCTATTTTGGAATGTTGGAAGCTTTAAGTGGTGCAAGTGTGGATGTGGTATTCTTAAGCTTTGATGATATCAGGAAAGAGGGGATTCCAGAAGATATTGATGTGATTATCAATGCTGGAGCTGCAGAAACTGCATTTTCTGGCGGAGAAGAATGGTTAGATACAAAAATTGTGACAGCAATACGTCAATTTGTCTATCATGGTGGTGGTTTTGTGGGAATCGGAGAACCTTCAGCAATCCATTTTGGGGGACGCTTCTTTCAATTAGCAGATGTGTTGGGGGTTGATAAGGAATTAGGATTTAGCCTTTCTACAGACAAATATTTTACGAAAAAAGTAGAACAGCATTTCCTAAAAGAAGACAGAAAAACAGCCTTTGATTTTGGCGAGAGCATCAAAAATATTTATGCCATGTCAGAAGATACAGAGATTGTGGAGTTCTCTGACAAAGAAGTTCATATTGCTGCTCACAGCTATGGAAAAGGAAGGGGAATCTATATAGCTGGACTTCCTTATAGCTATGAAAACACCAGGCTTTTGCTTCGGAGTCTTTATTACAGTGCCAATAAGGAAGATAAGATGAAACAGTGGTACGCAGATAATCCTTTCTGTGAGGTTCATGCGTATCCAGAAACAGGAAAATATGCAATACTGAATAATTCTGAACAGACTCAGAGTACTATGGTATATAATGGAGTAGGAGAGGCCCAGGAAGTTCGACTGGAAGGAAGTCAAATCCTTTGGAAAGAGATATAATAGATAGTGACGAAATTAGTAAAAATTAAAGATTAAGAGAGAAAATTGAAAAAATAGCTTAGTAAAAATACTGATGATACTATTAAAAAAATCGGTATATCTATGCAGAATTACTATAAATATCCTAATGTACAAATATAAGGGCTGATTGTGCAAATATTTTTCTATGCAGTTTTACTATACTAGATTTATAAGAAATATAAGGAAGTGCAGTGAAAAAGAGGAGGATATTATTTATGAAGAAAAAAGTTATGGCATTAGTTTTGGCATCTGCTATGGCAGTTTCTTTATCTGCATGTGGCGGTGGAGGAGAGACAGCAGAGACAACGGCTGCACCAGCAGGTGATAACAATCAAGGGGGAGCTGTACCAGCAGGTGATGGAAGTGGTTTAGTGTATTGGTCTATGTGGGAGGCTACCGAACCTCAAGGACAAGCTATCCAAGCAGCCGTGGATAAATTTACAGCAGATACAGGCATAGCTGTAGATTTGCAATTTAAGGGTCGTACAGGTATCCGCGAGGGGCTTCAGCCGGCTTTGGATGCAGGAACAAATATTGATTTGTTTGACGAAGATATTGACCGTGTAAACACTACTTGGGGCCAATATCTGATGGATTTGGAAGATTTGGCAAAGTCAGCTAATTATGAAGCTACAGCTAATGCTGGACTGATTGCTGCCTGCCGTGATGTAGGTGGAGGAACTTTAAAATCCATTCCTTATCAACCCAATGTATTTGCATTTTTCTATAATCAGGCAATTTTTGATGAAGTAGGTATTAGTGCGGTTCCTACTACTTGGGCAGAATTGGATAGTGCCTGTGCAAAGATTAAAGAAGCTGGCTACACTCCAATTACTTGTGATGATGCCTATATTACTTGTATGTTTGGCTATCATATGTCCAGACTGGTAGGAGAACCTAAGACAGAGGAAATTGTAAAAGGTGGACAGTGGGACGACCCAGCAGTGGTAGCTACTGCACAAGCATATGCAGATTTCGCAAGTAAAGGTTATTTTTCTGATACCATTGCTTCTAATGTATGGCCTGCAGGACAGAATCAAGAGTTAGCTATGGGAACAGCAGCTATGTACTTAAACGGCTCTTGGCTTCCAAATGAAGTAAAGGATATGGCTGGAGATGATTTTGTTTGGGGATGCTTTAGTTACCCAGCAGTAGAAGGTGGAACTGACGGCATAGATGCTGCCAACTATGGTGCACAGGTATTGGCTATCAACAAGAATTCTAAGAACGCTGAGAATGCATTTAAGTTGATTTGCTATATTACCCAGGGAGAATTTGACCAGATGTTGTCTGAGCTATCGATTGGTATTCCAGCAGATTCTAACAATACTCAGTGGCCAGACCTGATTGCCTGTGTAAAACCAGTTATGGATAGTATGAAGACCCGTTATCCATGGGCAGCAGGAGCTGAAGCAAATGCAGATATGACTCCAATTATTAAAGAAAACTTCTTAAAGCTTTGCGGTGGCAGTATTGATGCTCAAGGATTTGTAGATGCTTTGAAGAAGGCAGGCAATTAATCTGGTGAGCAGAACATGAACAATTAAAAAAGGCGGCAGGGTGGGCTGCCGTCTTTTTATCATTTATTAGAAAATTTTTCTAATTATGATAATCAAGAAACTATGTTCTAACCTTAAATGAAAGGGGGAAATCGGAATGAAACGAAATAAAGGTATGATTATACTGTTTTTAACTCCAGCAGTATTGATGTTTTCCGTTATTTTCCTATATCCTATTATCCGTACTATCATCATGAGCTTTTTTAAGATTGATGGAATTACGGACCCTGTAGCTAAATGGCAGTTTACTGGTCTTGCTAATTTTACCAAACTTGCTAATACCAGCTTATTCCGTATTTCTATGTGGAATTTACTTCGGATTTGGCTCATAGGTGGAATTATTGTCATGTCGCTGGCACTTTTGTTTGCTGTTATTATTACCAGCGGAATTCGTTTTAAAAGTTTTTTTCGGGCAGTGATATACCTGCCTAATATTGTCAGTGCAGTTGCTTTGGCCACTATGTGGCTTCAATATGTTTACAGTCCGAAATTTGGACTCTTAAAAACTGTATTTACGAATTTAGGTCTTACTTCTTTATCTAAAGTTCAATGGCTGGACAATGACCATAAGTTTGCAGCACTTTTGCTGGCATACTGCTTTGGAATGGTAGGATATCATATGTTGATATTTGCCAGTGGAATTGAGCGCATCAGCTCTGATTATTTTGAGGCTGCTACATTAGATGGGGCTGATAAATTTAATCAGTTTCGTTACATAACTTTGCCTTTATTAAAAGGTGTTTTTAAGACGAACATTACCATGTGGAGTGTCACCAGTGTAGGATTTTTTGTATGGTCACAACTGTTTTCTACAGTTACAGCAGATACGCAGACGATTACTCCTATGGTTTATATGTATATGCAAATCTTTGGTGCAGGCAACAGTATTACAGAGAGAAACTCAGGTCTTGGAGCTGCCATTGGTGTGCTGTTAAGTATCTGTGTAGTAGCTATCTTCTGGGTATGTAACCATCTGCTCAAAGATGATGATTTAGAATTCTAAAAGGAGGGGAAGATTATGGCGAAAAAAAGAAGATACCATGAACCAGTAAACTGGAAAAAAGAACTACGTCTTGCCCCAGGATATTTGGTATTGCTCATTTGGATTTCTTTTACCTTTATTCTTTTAGGCTGGGTATTGCTTGCCAGTTTTTCGACTACCAAAGAAATCTTCTCTAATAAACTGCTTGCCACAGGAATCCATTTTGAAAACTATGTAAAGGCGTGGGTAAATTCCGATGTAGCTGGAATTTTCAGGAATTCCCTTATTTATTCCATTATTTCGTGTACCTGTTTAATTGTTATCTGTGCACCTGCAGCTTATGTTCTAGCCAGGTTTGTATTTCCAGGAAATAAGCTGATACAGACTGGTTTCGTATCTGCTATGGGTGTTCCAGTGGTTATGATTGTACTCCCTCTATTTGGAATTGTAGCCAGTATGGGAATTTTAAACCATGTATTCAGCAATGCAGTTTTACTAATTTTTTTGTATATTGGCATCAATGTTCCCTATACCACAATATTTCTCATGACCTTTTTTGGCAATTTGTCGCGAGCTTTTGAGGAGGCTGCTGCTATTGACGGGTGTCCTCCTACCAAGACTTTTTGGCTAATTATGCTTCCTATGGCTCAGCCAGGAATTATAACAGTTACAATTTTTAATTTTATCAATATCTGGAATGAGTATTTTATTTCTTTAATCTTTGCTAATTCCGATAAATTGCGTCCAATAGCAGTAGGGTTATATTCTATGATTAACTCTATGAAATATACTGGAGATTGGGCTGGAATGTTTGCAGCAGTAGTCATTGTATTTTTGCCCACCTTTATTTTATATATTTTCTTGTCAGAAAAAATTATTGCTGGTGTTACTGGCGGTGGAGTGAAGGGATAATACTAGAAAAAATCGTAAGACAAACTAAAAGATGCATATACATGCTATAAAAGGCAATATAGGTGGCATAATATGCAAATAAATCATTTTGTGGCATTGGTCATTCAGATAGCATACAAAAATGGCATTATCAATTTTGAGACTTATTGTGAGATTAAAAAAACATATCATATTTAGTTTTAAAGAATGTCTGGCAAAAGCTGGACATTCTTTTTATAAGGGGAAATTATATGCCAAAAAAAAGAGTAGTTTTTTATGGGAGAGTAAGTACTCAAAGTGAGGAACAGATATCTGCATTAGGCAACCAGATGACCTGGTATGAACAATTATTACTTATACATCCAGAATGGGTGATGGTTGGAACCTATGAAGATGCTGGAGTGACTGGAACTAATATCCGCAAAAGAAAAGGATTTCAGCAGATGCTTGAAGATGGAATCCAATTTCATCAATATGATTTGATTGTCACCAGAGAAACGAAACGATTTGCAAGAAATACTGTGGATGCCTTGTCTTATGTTAGGCTTTTAAAGCAGAATGGTATCGAAGTCTATTTTGTAAATGATGGTATTCACACAATATCAGATAATGACGGAGAATTGCGGCTTAGCATTATGGCTACCATTGCTCAAGAGGAAAGTCGAAAAACTTCTGAAAATGTGAAAGCTGGACAGAGAATTTCTAGGCAGAAAGGAATACTTCGAGGTACAGGAAATATTCTAGGTTATAAACGTATAGGAAAAAGTCAGTATGAAATTGAGCCTGAACAGGCATTGATTGTCAAAAAGATTTATCAATGGTATTTAGATGGAGATGGAATACGAGTGATTAAGAGGAAACTGGAAGAACAGGGATATCCGACAGCTACAGGGAAAAAGCAATGGCAATTTCAAGTTATTGACAATATACTTAAAAATCCATTTTATATAGGAAAACAAAGACAATTATCTATGATTTCCGATGGATATCTTAGCCAAAAGCGTATAAAAAATAGTCCAGATAAAATCGAATATATTCAAGGAAATTATGAACCTATCATTTCTGAAGAAATATTTGAAGAAGCTAGACGGATTCGAGAGAGTCGCTATGAACCTATAAGCCATAGAGCAAAAAAGGACAGGGTGAGTATTTGGTGTGGGAAATATCTTTGTGGATGTGGATGTGGCACAGTCAGAAGAAGTGCCAGCAGAGGGGAATATACTTTTTTATGTTGCTGGCAGCATACCAATGGGAACAGGAAAAGAACTTTGACAGAAAAGGGACCTTTTGTCTGTACCTTAAAAACCATTATGGAATGGAAGCTGGATATGATTGCATACTATGTAATCAATGATATATGGAATAGCAAAAAGAAAGATATTGCACAGGCATTAAAGATAATTGCAGAATGTTATAAAGAAAAAGGTGAATGGAATCTGGCAGAATATGAGGTGATAAAAAATAAGATTTCTAAATTGGAAAAGCGACAAAAGAACTTATTAGATATGAGAGTAGATGGAGAGATAACGAAGGAAGAATATACTGGAAAACGCATAGAATATGAGTGTGAAATTAACAAGTTATATCGTTTTCTTGCAGAGGTTAAAGCAAATGGCTTTGCACCAACTGACGATTGCAGAAAGTTAGATAATATAAAATCAGCATTAGAGCAAATCCTTGATTTATCGAAGCCCAAATTAAATAGAGAGCTTATAGATGGAGTTATCTGGAAAATCATTCATATTTCGGACCAAGAATTTGAGCTTTATTTGAAAATAGAAAAGGAGCAGCTTGGACTTAGGGGGGCAAGCATGGAAAAAAGGATAGTTCGGTACAAAGTATTTGAATATCCAGAGCCAGAAAAGGAAAAAGAAATCCTATGCACAAGATTAAAGTCTATAAAGCTGACCTATGAAGATGCAGCTTTCTATCGAACTATGAGTACAAAGCAAGTAATGAAAAAGAAATGGGAGGATATTGTAGTTCATATTTATTGTTGTTCCTATACAACAGCGGAGATTTTATGGTAGTATTGCATTTTATTTAATATTTTGTAAGATAGATTTTGTTCAATCCTATCTGAATAGCATTAGTAAACTTCTGAATAACTTCTGGGTGGCTTTCTAAGTAACTTTTTTTAGCACTGTAGGCAGTGTATGGGACATAGCCAGAATCAGTACCTAAGGAAGCCACTACATAGCCATTTCCCTCTAATTCCAAACTGGTGGCAAATGGCTCAAATTCTACGGTATAATCTGCATCATTGCTGGTAAATGCAGCAGCAGTGAGGCCAAAATTGATGCTCTGGTCAATGGACAAATCTGCTTTGGGGTCAATTCCATTCTTTTTGAGGATATATTCAAATACCATCTGAGGCATCCCGCCTGCTCTTCCCCCTAATACTTTTGTTCCTTTTAACATTTCCCATTCAAAATTTTCCATAGGCTGTCTAGCCACTAGGAAATTTCCGGCACGCTGGGTTAGCTGAGCAAAATTGACAGCGTAATCCTCAGCTCCACCTGCATAAGTATAGATACTGGCCTCAGAACCCATAAAGCCAATATCTGCATCACCGCTTACTAAGGCTGTCATTACCTTATCAGCTCCTGCTCCATTGACTAGGGTTAAGTCAAGACCTTCGTCTTTAAAATAGCCAAGCTCAATGGCAGCATATTGAGGTGCATAGAAAATAGAATGAGCTACCTCATTGAGGGTGATAGGGGTTAGCTTTTGAGTAGAAGGGGAAGCTTGGCAGCCGGAAAGAACTGACAGAGAAAGAACTGCTGCCAGAACATATGCACAAGTTTTTTTCATAAAAATCTCCTGCAAAGTTTTCTATATGGTTATCATATTGAAAAAGAGTAAAGAAGGTGCTTGTCATAATCAAAGCTTCAATACCTAATGTTATTTGTAATTTTTGTTATATGGTTGATTTAACTTTTAATTATCACAACTGGTTAATCTATTTATTGCGTTACCAGATGAATGACATAATTGGACGAAAAAATAAGTCAAATGTAAGGCAATATGTGGTATGTTTTCCTAATAAAGACAAGTGTAAGTATCACAATGACGAAAATAGTCAAAAATACTTGACTTATGAACGAAATATGACTAAACTATACTAAGCAAGTTGATTGTGCAAAGTGTCGTATAAAAGTAGTACCGTATTGCAGTGTTATATTAATTCTCAAATAGCAGTACGTATTTTCAGCAGCAAATGAATAGCTGACACAGAAAGTATGGTACAAAATACAGCAACGATATCTGCATAATACATGCAAGACAACAAAAGTAAGGTGTGAGAGACATGGGTAAGTATGTAGCAAAAAGACTTGGAATGGCACTGGTTACTATATTTTTAGTTACCTGCCTTACATTCCTACTGATGAATGCTGTGCCAGGAAGTCCTTGGCTCAGTGAGAAATCCCCGTCAGAAGCAACCCTGGCGGCTTTAAATGCCAAGTATGGCCTGGACCAACCGGTGTATATCCAGCTTCTTAAGTATCTTCAGAATCTTATAAGAGGCGACTTCGGTGTGTCCCTAAAGATGCAGAAAAACAGAGCAGTTTTAAGCATTATCAAAGAAATGTTTCCTGTATCAGCAAAAGTTGGAGCCCTTGCATTATCTTGGGCAGTGTTGGTAGGCGTACCTCTTGGATGTCTGGCAGCATTTAAGCGCGGAAAATTGACGGACAGTATCCTGCGTGTTGTTTGTACGTTGGGTATTTCCATGCCTAGCTTTGTTGTGGCGTCGATTCTTCTGGTGACATTAGCTGGAGGTATTGCGTCCATGAAGATTTTCCCTACGATTTTTGATGCATCCCTGGGATGGCGGACCTATGTTCTTCCATGTTTTGCCCTGGGGTTTTATCCTATGTGTTATACAGCTAGGCAGACTCGCTCAGCTATGTTGGATTCCTTAAATCAAGAATTTATCAAGACAGCCAGAGCAAAAGGTTTAAAGAATAGTAAGATTATTTTTAAACATGCTCTGAGAAATGCGTTGATTCCAGTTATCACCTATCTTGGACCACAGGTAGCATTTACTTTATGTGGTGGCTTTGTAGTGGAAAGTGTATTCTCCATTCCAGGGCTTGGACGATATTTTGTACAGTCTATCCAGAACAGAGATTATCCGGTAATTATGGGAACAACGGTATTTTTGGCAAGCTTTATTATCCTTATGAATATGGTGGTTGATATTCTGTATAAGATTGCTGACCCAAGAATCAGCTTGACAAAGGGAGGAGACTAATCATGGCAGAGGAGAAAAAGATGAAGCGATGTCCAGTGACATTGCAGCCAGATATTGAAGAAATGTTAGATTGGAATAAATTTAGCCCTGACGATTTTGACAGCGCTTCTCAGACAGAAAAGGCAGATTTTATTCAGGAACGTCAGAGCGTATCCTATTGGAAGGATGCATGGCGAAGACTCAAAAAAAATACAGTGGCAATGGTGGCTTTAGGTGTTATCATTTTCCTGGTACTCTTTGCTTTTGTAGGCCCTTATGTGGTTCCCTATGGGTATGAAGAGTTTAATAAAGGCTCAGAAAATCTGCATCCTTTTCATTATACTTTAGAAGACCAACAGCGGTTGGATGCAGAAGTGGCAGCTAGAACCCAAACAGAAACTTTGACTGTGGATGATATGATTGCTCAGGCAGAGGCAGAAGCTGCTGCAAAGGGTGAGAAGCTCAGTAGTGTTGATATTGCTAAGATAAGAGCTCAGGCAAAAGTTACAACTCAGAATACCCAAGAGGAGGCAGAAGAAGTAGATGTAGATAAACTTCGAGCAGAACTTGGAATCAAGAAAAAACTGTTTGGATATTCCGTTGATGAACTGACCAGAAAAGCAGCGGGAGAAAAGGTATTTCCTCATGTATTTGGAACAGATATGTATGGGCGAGATATCCTAGTTCGTGTCATGTATGGAGCACGAGTTTCTATGAGTGTGGGTATCTGTGCAGCAATTCTAGTTCTTTTGATTGGTGCAACCTATGGCGCTGTATCTGGTTACTGTGGTGGCAAGGTGGATGCAGTGATGCAGAGAATTGTAGAGGTTATTTACTCTGTACCTGAGATGCTGGTAGTTTTGTTGATTGCTACAGCGCTCAAACCTATTTTGACAGAGTATGTCAATACAGGCAGTGGCCCTATTAAGTCTTTTGTATCCGTTTTAGGTCCTAACCTGATTTCTATGTTTATTGCTTTTGGTGTGCTGTATTGGGTGACAATGAGCCGTATCATTCGTGGCCAAGTATTGCAGTTAAAGCAGCAGGAGTATGTAACCGCAGCAAAAGCTTTAGGTGCATCAGGAGGCCGGATTATTAGTAGACATCTGATTCCTAACTGTATTGGTCAGATTGTGGTAACTACCTGTCTGCAGATTCCATCAGCTATTTTCCTGGAATCCTTTTTGTCCTACCTTGGCGTAGGAGTGTCAGCTCCTCTTCCAAGCTTAGGTTCCATGGCTACGGATGCATTAAGTGGTATGTATACTTACACATATCGTCTGATTATCCCATCCATGATTTTAAGTATTATGATTTTGGCATTTAATCTGTTTGGCGACGGGCTAAGAGATGCCTTAGACCCCAAACTTAAAAAATAGAAAGGAGGAGGCATATAATGTCAGAAGCAAAAGAAGGTCAGAAATTATTGGAAGTAAAAGATTTGCGGGTCTCCTTCTTTACACCAGCAGGTGAAGTGAAAGCGGTAGGCGGTATTTCCTATGATTTGAATTATGGTGAAGTCATGGGAGTGGTGGGAGAATCTGGTTCAGGAAAGAGCCAGGAGGCATATTCCATTATGGGACTTTTACAGTCTCCAGGAAAGGTAGTTGGTGGCTCCATTACATTTGAAGGTCAAGATGTGTTAAAATTTTCTAAAGAAGAAATGACTGCATTCCGTGGCAATAAAGTGGCTATGATTTTTCAAAATCCCATGACTTGCTTAAATCCAGTCTATACCATTGGCAATCAACTTGTGGAGGCATTGCGTGCTCATGACAAAGAGATTTCCAAGGCAGAGGCAGAGAAGCGGGCTATGGAAATGATGGAAATGGTAGGCATTAATAATGTAGAAAAAAGAATGAAACAATATCCCCATGAGTTCTCTGGTGGTATGAGGCAAAGGGTTATGATTGCTATGGGGCTGATTTGCCATCCTCAGCTTCTCATTGCTGATGAGCCGACCACAGCTCTTGATGTGACAATTCAGGCTCAGATTCTAGAGTTGATGAAAGACCTTCAGAAAAAGACTAAGATGGGAATTATTTTCATTACCCATAATTTAGGTGTCGTAGCAGATATTTGTGATAAAGTGTCCGTTATGTATGCTGGAAGGATTGTAGAGCAGGGACCAGTTGATGATATTTTTTATAATGCTTCCCATCCCTATACCTTAGGACTTTTGCGCTCCATGCCTCGAGTAGATGCAGAGAGCTATGAAAGGTTGATTCCTATTGAAGGAACTCCTGTAGATATGTTAAATCCACCAGAAGGATGCCCTTTTGCTCCAAGATGCGAACATTGCATGAAAATTTGTTTAAAAAAGATGCCTCCTTATGTG
>DEPC01000103.1 GCA_002358555.1 Hungatella sp. UBA3402
CTTGTCTATTGTCCAATAACCGTGAGCCAAGAGTAGCTGCCTTTGCTAAATGTGTAGGAAGCAAATACATATTCAAAGGGGGTAAACCATCAATAAAAGGATACCAAAGAGCCATGGAACTGATGGGGACAAGTCGGGATACCACTATTTTTGTAGGAGACCAGTTATTTACTGATGTGTATGGGGCTAATCGGACTGGAATATGCAGCTATTTAGTAAAGCCTATTCATCCCAAGGAAGAGATTCAGATAGTGATGAAACGATATCTGGAAGCAGTGGTACTTTATTTTTATAGAAAAAAGAAGGAATGATAGAATGATAAGTGCAAAGGCAAAAGTATGTGGAATCATGGCATATCCGGTAGAACATTCCCTATCTCCTCTCATGCATAATTTCTATGCAGAGCAGATGGGGATTGATTTTGTCTATGTACCTTTTAAAGTACAAAAGGAACAAGTAAAAGCAGCAATAAGGGGAGCTTATGCTTTGAACTTAACAGGGATGAATGTGACAGTTCCCCATAAACAGACAGTAATCCCTTATCTAAAAGAACTAGATTCAGCGGCAAAAAGTATTGGGGCAGTGAATACTCTAGTAAGGACAGAGGGCGGCTATAAAGGATATAATACCGATGCATCAGGGTTTCTGCGTGCTATAAAAGGAGCAGGAATTCATATATCAGGGCAGGACTGTCTGTTGATTGGAGCAGGAGGGGCTGCAAAGGCTGTTGCTTATATGTTGGGAGAGCAAGGGGCTGCTTCTGTGATAGTGCTCAACCGAAATGAACAACGGGCATGGACTTTGGCTCAGGAAATGAATCAGTTATTCAAAAGGAATTTTATGACAGCTTTAGGGCTTCATGATTATGGAAGGCTGGAGGAAAAATCTTGGTTGGCCATTCAGACTACAACTGTGGGGATGCATCCAGATATAGAAGCCTCTCCTGTGCAAGACAAAGCATTTTATAAAAAGATATCTGTAGCAATGGATGTGATCTATACTCCAGCTAAGACCCAATTTATGACTTTGGTAGAGGAATCAGGTGGGAGAGCAATCAGTGGCCTAGATATGCTAATTTACCAGGGAATAGAGGCTTTTGAATTGTGGAATCCAGGGCAAAAGGTATCCGAAGAGATAGTAGCAAAAGCCAGACAGATGATGGAAGAAATTCTGGAAAGGCAGACTAAAAAATGAATATTATTTTAATCGGTTTTATGGGGGCAGGGAAGACCACTGTGGGAAATGTGGTAGCAGAAAGGTTGAACCAGCCTCTTTTTGATACCGACCAACTGATTGAGCAGCAGGCAGGAATGAGTATCAGCAAGATTTTTGAAGTTTATGGGGAAAACGAATTCCGAAGACTGGAGACGGAGATGTTAAAGGAAAATCTATCTGCAAGTAAAGATTGGGTATTGTCTGTAGGAGGAGGTTTGCCTTTAAAAGAAGAAAATAGAGGACTGCTTAAAAAAATGGGAATTGTAGTATATCTTCGAGTGCAGCCAGATACCGTCCTACAACGGCTTAGGGGAGATAAAAGCCGTCCTTTGCTACAAGGAGGAGATGTCAAACAGAAGGTGGAATCTCTCTTAAGACAGAGGGGAAGTATTTATGAAGAAGGGGCCGATATTGTGATAGACGTGGATGGGAAAACTCCAGAAAATATTGGACAAGAGATTCTTACAAAAACATATTGTCTAGATAGTAAAAGAACTTAAAGAATGATTTCTGTTATCTTTAAATACACTCCCCTAAATAAAAACTAGGAGGTACTTGGGAAATGGATACACTTTATATTGTTATCCCTGCCTATAATGAGGAGGAGAATATCCGCCAGGTAATTAATGGCTGGTATCCTATTATTGAAAAGTACAATGGAAACGGCAAATCTAAATTAGTAGTGATTGATGATGGGAGTAAAGATAAAACTTATGAGATTATGAGGGAATATGTCAAGACAAGACCTTACCTTTGTCCATTGACAAAACGAAACAGTGGACATGGAGAGACTGTTCTATATGGGTATCATTATGCCTTGAAACATTCGGCAGATTATATTTTTCAGACAGATTCTGACGGACAGACAAACCCAGAAGAATTTGGACAGTTTTGGGAACAGCGGCATGATTTTGATATGGTGATTGGTCATAGAAACCATCGAGAGGATGGATTTTCTAGAATTGTAGTTACAAAGATATTAAAACTTGTTATAAAAGCATGTTTTGGAGTGACAGTGATTGATGCCAATACTCCGTTTCGACTTATGGAGGCAAGCAAGCTGAAAAAGTCTATTAAGCTGATTCCTAAGAATTACAACTTATCCAATGTGATTATATCGGTAATCTATGCTAAAAGAGGATATAAAGTCAAATATATTCCAATTACATTCCGTCCCAGACAAGGCGGGGTAAATTCTATCAATCTGCGAAAAATTATAAAGATTGGAATTCAGGCAGTAAGAGATTTCAGGTATATGAAAAGGACTATCTTAAAAGATGAAGAAACTGTGGATTAAATATAAATCATTTGTTCTATATGTAATATTTGGAGTATTTACCACGATTGTCAATATTGTCTGCTACAGGCTATGCAAAGAAATCGGCGGAAAATCTACGTTTTTTCTAACACCTTTGCTTGGATTATGGCTGCATTTTTGTTTTTTGGCAATCCATTAGTATTGGGAAAGCTTCTTTATATGGGTATGGGGTTTTCCTCAGACTTAAATAATTATCACTGGTTGACCTATGACTATTTGATGGCGCAATATAGTACTAATTTTGTTTTGATGAGATGGACATTTCCACAGTGTATTGTGCCATGGATTGTGATGGCAATGCTGATGGAAGGGGATAATGATGTTGATTCCTATGTAGTAATTGGACTTCCAGTAATTTTGTTCGCCACATTTCCGTTTTTGGCGATTGTTATCTATATGATAGTGTTGGCAGTGAAAAAATTTTTGAGCCAGAACGACAAAAAGGCTTTTCTTTTAAAATGCTTTAGCAAGGAGAATTTATTGTGCTTTTTATCATTAGGAACCTTTAGTTTTTGCTATTATATCAGCTATTTTTTGACAAAAGAGAAACCAGAGTCTTTGAAGCTATCTTTTGTCTTTTCATGGAGTAGACAGTTTCTTGTTACTTATGGAGTATTTGTGGTCTTTACTTTTGGACTTTATGCGATTTTACTTTTAAAATATGAAAAGAAAAATCTATTTCTCAATAGTTCCATTGTAATTTTGCTGGTGCTTCCTCTGTTTCAATTTGGGGTCTGGAATGATTTTGTGATGAGAGTCAGTATTCCATCATTATTTGTCATATGTGTATTGACATTGAAGAGAATTTTTGAAGCTTCTTTCAAACATAAGGGATACAAATTGGCATTGCTGGCAGTGTATCTTTGTGGGATGTATTATCCAGTACGAGAATTAACGGATGTGGTGAGGCAGGATACAATTATCTTGTGGCAGGAACCATTTGATTCTTATTATACTCTAGAATTATTTGCAAATCCAAAGGCTAGGGAATTAGATGAATATTTGAGTGGCTATGGTGATGATGTGATTTGGAATTATTTTACTTATGATGCAAAAGATTCTTTCTTCCTAAAAACGATTGGCAAGAAGATACCATAAGATTGTGGTGAAACTCAGGTATTAACATGATGATATAACAGACAATTTTCAGGAGGTAATAGCCAGGATTGGGAATGATGGAGGATTTATGGATAAGCTTCAGATGAATAAATGGTTAAAAATTGATTGTTTGACAGGGATTTTTTTGGTAGGATTAACTATTTTTCTATTACAAGGTGACAGTAGGACTGTTTTGACTTGGTGGCTGGCTATAGGAGTCTTAGGGCTGGGATTTATGCCTTTGACAAGTCTGCTTTTTTCTGGCTTTCAGGATAAAGGCTGGATATTTTCCAAAATTCTTGCTATTGCGATTTCTGGCTATGTACTTTGGGTTTTAGTAGTATGGAAAGCTGTGAAGTTTACTTCTATGGCGTGTATTGGTGTGACATTTATATGTATTGCAGCAAATGGCTTGTTAGCTGTGGTACAGAAGCGAAAGAACTCATGTATTCTGCCCATCAAAGCTGCAAATCTCATCTTTTGGGAAGAGGTAATCTTTTATTTGGCTTTTCTTCTATGGACCTATGAGGCAGGATTTCGGCCACAAGCCCATGGGACAGAAAAATTTATGGATTATGGGTTTATGGAAGTTATGATGCGCAGTATGGAGCTTCCAGCACAAGATATTTGGTATGGATTAAAGCCTATTAATTATTATTATGGAGGACAATACTATGCCGTATATTTGACAAAATTGACAGGAACCAAAGTGGCTGTAACCTATAACCTAATGCGTATGATGATAGCGGGCATGGCTTTTGCGTTGCCATTCTCTTTGGTACGACAAATAGCCGAGGATTATTATGGAAAACTTAGACAAAAGCTTTGTGTATGGTCAGGACTTCTTGCGGGTGCAGCAGTTTCTTTGGCTGGAAATATGCATTATGTACTCTATGGAAAATTGTTTCCTCTGCTTTGGATAACCCCTGATGATGAATATTGGTTTCCTGATTCTACCAGATTTATTGGTCATAACCCTCCCACAGCAGATGAGACAATTCATGAATTTCCCTCTTATTCCTTTCTTTTAGGCGACCTTCATGCACATGTGGTAAATATTATTTTTGTGCTGACTGTGACAGGCTTATTATATGCATGGATAACAAGAGAAAAATATGACCGAAAAAGGGCATTTTTGCAGTGGCCATTGTTGATGTGTGGTTTTTTTGTGGGAATTTTCCAATGGACAAATGCTTGGGATTTTGCAATCTACTATGTAGTATCTTGTGGGATATGCCTTTTTGGAAATCTAGCACGGTTTGAGGACTGGAAAGAGGGACTTATTTCCAGCGTTATACAATGGATAGAAATGATTGGACTTGGATTCCTAGTAGCCTTACCTTTTACCTTGCAGTTTGACAGCAGCATGGCTCAAGGAGTTGTTCTGGCGAAAAATCATTCTGCTTTTTATCAGCTATGTGTTTTGTGGGCACTCCCTGTTGGAGTATGTCTTGTGTACTTGGTAAAATTATTTCTGGAGCAAGGAAAACAGAGGCTTTTAAAATGGCTTTGCAGTTTAAAGAAACAGGATATTTTTATAGCGGTTTTATGTATGTGCGCAATAGGATTAGTGGCAATGCCAGAGGTTGTATACTTAAAAGACATTTATGAGGAAACTGCAGCCCGTTCTAATACCATGTTTAAGCTGACTTATCAGGCATTTATTTTATTTGGAATCAGTATGGGATTTATTTTAATCCGTTTTTTAACAGAAACTACCCATAGATGGGCTCGCAAAGTAGGATTTTGGGGACTTATCTGTGTTTTAATGACAACTGGATATACAGTTACAGGAGCTGTGCAGTGGAGTGGAGAAATATGGAAAAGGGAAAACTATAAAGGGCTGGATGCCACAGCCTTTTTAGAATCTCATTATCCAGAGGATGCCTTGGCTATCCGTTGGCTAAAGGATAATATAGAAGGAACTCCTATTGTATTGGAAGCCAATGGAGACAGCTATACAGATTATTGCCGAGTATCAGCTATGACAGGACTTCCTACGGTCTTGGGGTGGTATGTGCATGAATGGTTGTGGCGTATGGATACTGACGACTTAAATGAAAAAAATGCACAGATTGAGTCTATTTATACTTCCACAGATGAGGAGCAGGTGCGCAGCCTTTTGAAAGAATTTCAGGTGGCATATATATTTGTTGGTCAAATGGAACGAGAGAAGTATCCAGCTTTAAACGAGAGTTTATTGAAAAGCTTAGGGACAGTTGTGTTTGATGGTGACTCCTATATTATTCAGGTAGATTGAGAAAGTAATATGATAGTAATATTTTTTAGCAAATAGTTTAAATAGGTCTGCATATTTACTATGTTGCTGAAAAAAGTAGTGACAACAGGCCTCTATCTTATCTGTATAGATGATTTTTTATAGATAAATTTTGTAATGATTTAGCTTATCGAAACAATGGCCTGTCAACAACAAATTTTAATAGAATCTCTAAAAAAATGCTGGACTAATCTGGTATTTTATGAGAAAATAATATCAAGTATGATGTGATAAATTTAACAAGCAAAGTACTTCACAATTATTACTTATTTGAAAGGAGTTTTACAATGATTTATTCACATGAAGTAGAGAAGATGTGCACAGTTGCACAGGGCGTTCATCATGGCGCAGCTCCAATTCCAGAAGAAGCAAAATGGGTAAAATCAAAACAGGTTTCTGATATCTCTGGTTTAACCCATGGTATTGGCTGGTGTGCTCCTCAGCAGGGTGCTTGCAAGCTGACTTTGAATGTTAAGGAAGGCATTATCCAGGAAGCTCTGGTAGAAACCATTGGCTGCTCTGGTATGACCCACTCTGCTGCTATGGCGTCAGAGATTCTTCCAGGTTTAACAGTATTAGAGGCATTGAACACTGACCTTGTATGTGATGCAATCAATACTGCCATGAGAGAGCTGTTTTTGCAGATTGCATATGGCAGAACCCAGAGTGCATTTTCCGAGGAAGGTCTGCCAATCGGCGCTGGACTTGAGGATTTGGGCAAGGGACTCCGTTCTCAGGTTGGTACTATGTATGGAACTCTGAAGAAAGGCCCACGCTATCTGGAGATGGCAGAAGGCTATGTAACCGGAATTGCACTGGATAAAGAAGACCAAATTATTGGCTATCAGTTTGTAAGCCTTGGCAAGATGACAGACTTTATCAAGAAAGGTGATGACCCAAATACTGCTTGGGAAAAGGCAAAAGGACAGTATGGCCGTGTCGCAGACGCAGTAAAAATTATCGACCCACGTCAAGAATAAAGCAAAATTTCACGCGAAGCGGGGAATTTTGCGCTACGCAAACGCAACATAGTGGAGTTTGCGTTTCCCGTTGTTTTCACGCGAAGCGGGGAATTTTGCGCTAATACATTTCCGTTATAAATATTCAGGAGGGAAATACATATCATGGCATTATTTGAATCATACGAGAGACGTATTAAACAAATCAATGAAGTATTGGGAAGCTATGGCATCGCTTCCATCGAAGAAGCAGAAAAGATTACTAAGGATGCCGGATTAGATGTATATAAGATGGTAGAAGGCATTCAGCCTATCTGTTTTGAGAATGCAAAATGGGCTTATACGGTTGGTGCTGCTATTGCAATCAAAAAAGGATGCCGTAAAGCAGCAGATGCAGCGGCAGCAATTGGCGAGGGACTTCAGTCTTTCTGTATCCCAGGTTCTGTTGCTGACCAGCGTAAGGTAGGTTTAGGACATGGCAATTTAGGAAAGATGCTTTTGGAAGAAGAGACAGACTGCTTTGCATTCCTGGCAGGTCATGAATCATTTGCAGCAGCAGAGGGCGCTATTGGTATCGCAGAGAAAGCAAACCGTGTTCGTCAAAAACCACTTCGTGTTATTTTGAATGGTCTTGGAAAAGATGCTGCTCAGGTTATCGCAAGAATCAATGGATTTACTTTTGTTGAGACTGAGATGGATTATTATACAGGCGAAGTTAAAGAAGTATACAGAAAAGCATATTCTGATGGCCCTCGTGCAAAAGTAAACTGCTATGGCGCTAATGATGTAACAGAAGGTGTTGCAATCATGTGGAAAGAGGGAGTAGATGTTTCTATTACTGGTAACTCTACTAACCCAACCAGATTCCAGCATCCAGTTGCAGGTACCTATAAGAAAGAGTGTGTAGAGAAGGGCAAGAAATATTTCTCCGTAGCTTCTGGTGGTGGTACAGGCCGTACTCTGCATCCAGATAATATGGCAGCAGGCCCAGCTTCCTATGGTATGACAGATACAATGGGACGTATGCATTCTGACGCACAGTTTGCAGGTTCTTCTTCTGTTCCAGCCCATGTTGAGATGATGGGACTGATTGGAGCAGGAAATAACCCAATGGTTGGTATGACGGTATCTGTAGCAGTTGCTGTTGAGGAAGCGGCGAAGGCTGGGAAGTTCTAAATATACCTTGTAAATAAAAAATGCTGAAAGTCTTGAAAGTACCGTAATCTTCGGGGTTGCGGTACTTTTTATGCCCAAAATGAGAAAATGGAAATTTGGTATGGTAAGCCGTGAAAAGCAGAAAAATTTGGTGAGTAGGACACTGGTAGGTAACAAGTAGGTAACATGGTACAGGTAACAGGATTTTGTAGGAGAAGGACACGAAAAAAACCGCAGCCACAAGGACTACGGTATCTTTTCCAACTCTGATCGGAGCCATTCAATATCACGTTCTGTATAGGTTCTTTCGGTTATGTCCGTGATGCGGTGGCCGATAAGCCGTTTTATCACGTATTCGTCAACCTCAGCTTTTTTCGCCATGGTGATGAAGGTTTTTCGAGGATCGTGCGGCCTGTGATCCTCCCTGAAGTTTAAGGCAGTCATGATTTTGGCAAAGCGTCCGGCATACTTGTCATAGGTTATCAGCATACCGCCTTTTATGGCCAGCGGGTCATTAAAGAGATTTTTACTGCCGAGTTCGAGTGCCTGTTCATAGTTCCGCTGGATAAGATGTTTTATGCGCGGATGGATTGGGACTGTCCGATTCTTGCCAGCAGAAGTTTTCATTCCGCCAATGATATACTGTTCGTCAAGATTGACGTCTGCAGTTTTCAATATAGCTAGTTCTTGAGGACGCCATCCCATATAGCATTGAATGAGAATCCAGTCCACAAAGCGGACGGAGTTCACATTATCCCAAAGAGTCTGCATTTCTTCATCCGTGAATATAATATGCCCCCTGGTTGCCGCCTCTTTCTCTTTGATAATGTCATTGGAGAGGTCAAAGGTTCGGGCATAGTTCTTGTGTACCAGCTCATATTCGAGTGCATAATCCAGCATGAGATTGAACATGGATTTGATCCTGGCCTTAGTACCGGGAGAAGCAGGCACTTTCTGGCCAGCAGTCTTGCCATGGGAGGGGATGATATAGCCATCCTCCATAATACCCTTGATGTGCCTGGCCCGCAGATCCTTTACACGCATACTATGGATAGCGTGGCAGTATCTCCAGGCAGCTGTGATGGTTCTGGAAGATGATTCGCTTTCCAGGGTAGGGAAGTAGCTTTCTGTCCATTTCTGGTAAAGCTCAGCAATGGTAAGGTTGTTATTTTGTATGTCGTAGGGGTTGGTTCCATATTCAGCCAATGCCTGGAGAGCCTCTTTTTTGGTCTTGAATGTTCCTATCGGCACACGGTTTTGGACTGTTTTGCCGGTCTGTTCGTCTGTGTTCCATCCGAGAGTGACACGAGCCAGATATGGTTTGCGTCGGTTTCCGGATAATTTGGTTACGCTCCCATAGCCGTTTGGCAATTTCATGGTATCACTTCCTTTACAGTTTGATTGATTCGATTACAGAGCCAAGTCCAGCATAATCTGTTTTTACTGGTTCTAGTTTAAGGAGCGAGGACAAGGCAATCCCTTTCTGGTTTGGTACTTTTTCATCCAGAACAGATGTAGGCAATACATAAAAATCCCAATAATCCAAGTTGAGAATAGAAACATCTTTTGTTTTGGCGGTAAATACACAAAACACATATAGGTCGCAGTTGCGTTTGGCGACAGTGGCCGAAGTGGCAGTAACATTATCCCAGGCCAACTTTTTTCCGATGTCAAACCGAATCTGAGCAAAAATGTTTTCGGGAGTCCAAGCTTGAATGTAAGCGGCAGATTTTACTTCAATCCTGCGTCCGAACGGACTCGTTATATCAAATGAAAGCCAGTTTTCTCTCTTTTGCGTATCTAAGGTAATTCGATTTAGTGATGAATAGACAAGAAATTCTGCCATTACCCCACGCTGGGTATTGTCAATTAAATCTGAAAATGCCCAGCGCCAGAAATCTATAACAGTAATTCCGATATTTGCATCATGAAAAATAAATTCCTCATCGCCGGTTAGTTGTTGTTTCATAGTTTCCTCCGTATGTCCTAAGGGCATTCATCTAACATGTTTATCAGTTAAAACGTCGATGCCATTCTAAATTGATAATCTTTTTTCATCATCGAGATATTTCTGAGAATCCGTATAGGCTTTCAGAAACCCTTTTAGTTCCCCAACAAATTCATATTTTTTGGGTTCCGGCAGGGAACGAAACAGATCCAGCAGATTATCCTCTTCCTGTGTGGTATTCTTGCGAACAGGAGCTTCCTGGCCTGTCATGAGATAGTCCAGAGACACACCAAAGAAATCAGCTATAGTTTTCATGTATCTTGCAGGCGGGTCATTCGTGCGAGCTTTCCAAGTTGACATGGTAGAAGTCCGTATAGAAAGTTTTTCACAAAGTTCGTAAGCACGTTTGTCTTTTTCATCTAGCAGTTGGTAGATTCTTTCAATTATTTCCATTTCATACCTCCAATAAAATACGTATTTGAGAATATATCTATTTACAAACTCGCATTTACGTGTTATAATATATATGAAATACAAATTAACTCAAATTTACGAGTAAAGAACAAATTGTATCTCAAAGTGTGTTTGTGAGTCTGTAAATAGATTATTTTCATTATAGCACGCAAACACGCAAAAATAAATAATGAATAGCAAGCAAATGCGAGAAAGGAGAGATGCCCAAATGAGAAAAGAAACGTCACAATGGAGTAAAAATGTTCGGAAAGCTATGATTGACAAAGATATGACTTTCAAGCAACTAGCAGAACAAATCGGTTACAGCATTACGACAGTTTCTTCAGTTATCAATGGACGATATTCTAATGCAAGTTACAAATCAATCGCACAAAAAATCAATAAGGTGCTTGGGACAAAAGGGAGGCCAGAAAGAATTGATACCCCATCAGATGAATGGTGCCAATGTGTGAAAGTTGAACTTGTGAAGCAGAGAATGAGTGTTACACAACTGGCAGAGAAACTAAATATCTCTAGGGATCGGTTATCACTGATTATCAACGGCAGGATGATGAATGAAGAAATTGTGGAGGCTGTAGCAAAGCTGTTGAATATCACATTACCAGCTGTACCATCTGATGATAATTAAATTATAGCAAAATGATAGGTAACATGAAATGGGAAAAGACCCTATGAATGAGAATAATAATGTGTATTTTAAGGCGAGGAAAAAGGCAGCAATATACAATGAACGGCTATATAGTCGTGAGGGAGCTGCAGAACTTTTAGGAATTTCCGTATCAACACTGGCGGATTATGAGCTGGGAAATACAAAGGTGATTCCAGTAGATAAAGTGGTTCTTATGGCAGACCTTTATAAAGCTCCAGAGTTGATTACTAGGTATTGTATGAGCGAATGTCCAGTACATGGATTTTTGCCACTAGCAACAGAAGAAAAGAGCATACAAGGAATTGCATTACGACTTTTGAGAGATTTCAATGAAAGTAAATTAAATATAATGAAGGAGGATTTGATTGAAATAACGGAGGATGGAATTATCAGTGATGATGAACTTCCTAAACTAAAAAATATTCTTGAAAAGCTGGAGAAAATGGCAGAAACCATAAGTGAAATGAAGATTATCGGAGAGAAATACATCAAAGAAACATAAATTTAAGTGATTTAGAAAGGAAATTAAGAAGCTGATAAAATGAGAGAAATAAAAAGGTACATATCAAGAAGTTTGATATGGATTGTTATAGGACTAATTCTCACTATAGTTTCTGTAAAATTGGCATACATTGAAAGAGGATATTTGGCTTATGGAGGAGAATGGTTGATATTGCCGCTGGATCTGACAGTAATACAAGTAGTAAGAAATATCAAAGATGCAGTAAAAGAATTATCTGAAGCAGAAGATGAATAGCTGTATATAGAAATAGAAGAACTATATCCTTTGCTAAACTTTGTTAAATATGACAGTAAAGGAATAATTTATATTTCATGGCAGAAAGTGCTTTCCGCAGTATAAAAGGAGGAATAATAGTATGGCAGGACAACAGCAAACTGAAATAAATGTAGCAGTGCAGATAAAGCAGATTGTATCATCAGATGCAGTAAAGAAGAAATTTACAGAAGTACTAGGACAGAAAGCTCCACAGTTTCTTGCATCTATCACTAATGTGGTGGCTGGTAGTACACAACTGAAAAAGTGCAGCGCAAATTCGATTATGAGTGCAGCATTTGTGGCGGCGACATACGATTTACCGATTGACAGCAATTTAGGGTTCAGTGCAATCGTTCCATACAATGAAAGTGTATATAATGAGAAGACAGGCAAGTACGATAAAGTACCAAGAGCACAGTTTCAAATGATGTATAAAGGCTTCATCCAGCTGGCAATTCGTTCTGGGTATTATGAGAAAATGAATTATGCAGTTGTATATGAGGACGAGCTAAAACGGTATAATCCGATTACCGGAGAGATTGAGTTTGTAACAGATTTCTCTCAATGCACGCAAAGGGAAGCAGGGAATGAAAACAAAGTAGTAGGCTATTACGCATGGTTCCGTTTAAAAACAGGATTTAGTCAGGAATTATTTATGTCAAAAGCGATGGTTGACAACCATGCGAGAAAATATTCCCAGGCATACAGATATGATATTAACAATAAAAAGAAATCAAGTAAGTGGACTACGGATTTTGAGGCTATGGCATTAAAAACCGTAATTAAGCTGCTCCTCAGCAAATGGGGTATTTTATCGGTTGATATGCAGAGAGCAATCCAAGATGATCAAAAGGTTTATGACGAGGACGGAAACAGCGGTTATAGTGACAACCAGCCAGATGTCATAGAGGTGCAGGATGCTTTTGAAATGCAGGAAGATTCGGAGAGTAACCAGATAGGCGGCTTGGAGTTAGAAGATGTATAAGAACAGGAGGAAGAAATGCAACTAACAGCAGAAAATTATTACAGTCAGAAAAGTAACAGAGAATACATGAGTGTTTCCGAATTCAAAGATTTTGCGGGTACATATGGAAGATTGGCTTGCGAATTTGCGGCAATGGAAAAGCTGGAAGAACGGTGGAAAGATGAAGAAACTACTGCGCTTCTGATAGGTAGCTATGTGGATACCTATTTTGAGGGTACGCTGGATAAGTTCAAGGTAGAGCATCCATCACTCTTTAAGAAGGACGGCGGACTGAAAGCGGAGTATGTGAAAGCTAATCAAATCATCGCAAGAATTGAGAGGGATCCGTATTTTATGAAGTATATGTCTGGTCAGAAACAGGTTATTATGACTGGGGAATTATTCGGGACAAAGTGGAAAATCAAGATCGACAGTTATATTCCGAACGTGGCAATCGTGGACTTAAAGGTTATGGCATCTATTACGGATTTGAAGTGGGTAAAGGATCTGGGTTATCTGGATTTTGTCCGTTATTGGGGGTATGACATTCAAGGAGCAATATATCAGGAGATTGTTAGACAGAATACTGGAAAGAAGCTGCCATTCTACATTGCAGGTGCGACAAAGGAGAAGGAGCCAGATATCCAAATTATCCATGTGACAGACAATTATCTGCAGGAGGCATTAAATATAGTAGAGGCAAATATGCCAAGAATCCTCAGAGTGAAGAATGGCGATGAAGCACCAAATAAATGTGAGTTGTGTGATTGCTGTAGACATAATAGGGTGCTGACAAAGCCGATTTCAATTATGGATTTAACAGCAGGGATTTAATGATTTTAAATTTGTCAAAATTTTGGCGCTTTCTGGACAGGCTAGTGAAGTAGAGGAGTTATTTCGGGAAGCAGAGAAGATGATGGAAACATGTGAACTATCGCAGGAAACCGAAATTGGCTGTATTGAGACGAAATAGTTGATAAGTAATATTTATACCAGAGAGCGTTAAAAAACGCTCTCTGGGTCTATAAACACACCCTTTATGAACGTAAATGCGAGTTAAAGAAAGGTGAAAAGACGCAAATAGCAATATATAGAAATGTTCAAATGTCTTTTTGGATAGCCAGTAAAGTGATAGATAACTGTAGAATTAGGAAAGAGAAAACTGACACAGATGCGGTATTTCTTAAAAGTATATAAGAACAATCTTCAGGATTCTTCATTTATAGAGTAGGAGGATAGAGTGGTAAAAGAGGTACGGTTTATAATTCCTGGTAAACCATATGGTAAACAGAGACCTAGGTTTTCTAGGAGTGGAGATTTTGTAAAAACATATACTCCAAAGGAAACAATAAATTATGAAAATTTTGTAAAGTTTTGTTATCCACGAAATGAAAGGCTGGAAGGAGGAATTTCTGTTGAAATAGTAGGAATATTCCCAATACCAAAGTCAGTGAGCAAGAAGCAAAGAGCATTAATGCTTTCAGGTGATATCCCTTATACAAAAAAATGTGATTGTGATAACTTAGCAAAAAGTATACTGGATGCCTTAAATGGAATCGCATATGATGATGATTCACAAGTATGTGATTTATATGTTAGTAAAAGATATGGGGAAGAAGCGAGGGTAGAGGTTATTTTAAAGGAGATATCTCATAAAAAAGTAGATAAGATTAACTTAAAGGCCGCCAATTCATAAAAATTAGGAGGTAGGAAAATGTGGAGGCAACCATATTGGGCAGAAGGTCACTACATAGATAACCATGAGAAATACAACTGTTTAGAATGTGGTAAAGATTTTATTGTTGGTAAAAAACTTCTGGAAAACTGTTTGCCTGGTTATCCAATTTGTCCATATTGTGGTAGTAAATATGTCAAAAATACAGTGAGAACAGACGAAACTCAACTAGAAGAGTTCGCAGATTTCATAGGATGTTTAGGAATTTATATTGATGAAGAAGAAAACGGAGGTAGACAGATGGCAGAAAGAAAAAAATCAGTATCAGAAACAGTAGAAGCAGAGGCTATAAGTGAGGTATCAGTAACACAGCCAGAAAAGATGGAATTCCGATTAATCAATCCTACGGAGGACGGTTTTCTCCGTGCAATTAAATGGAACAAGGAAGAACTGGAAGCAACAGTAAGGCACAAGATAGCCGCATATCAGAATGTGGTCTACACAGAGGATAATATAAAACAGGCAAAGGCAGATCGAGCTGAACTGAATAAGCTGACAAAAGCTATTGAGGAGCGCCGAAAGATGGTTAAGAAAATCATCAATGAACCGTATAATGTGTTCGAGGCAGAATTGAAAGATATTCTGGCACTGATTCAGGAACCCGTAGGCATCATCGACAAGCAGGTAAAAATATTTGAGGATCAACAGAAAGAGGAAAAGAAGAAAAGCATCCAATCAACCTATGATGAAATAATTGGAGATTTAGCTCCGGTTCTTCCTTTCGAGAAAGTATTTGACAATCGGTATTTGAACCAAACTTATAAACTGACTACGGCCCAAATGGATATAAAAATAAAAGTTGAAAAAATCCGCACTGACCTGAAAACAATCGACAGTCTGGAAAGCAAATATAAGCTGAACGCAAAAGATGTCTATATCAAGACGCTAGATCTCAGCAAAGCACTGGCGGAGAATAAGCGACTGTCTGATTTGGAAGAAAAGTTGGAGGCTGAGAAGAGGCATAAAGCAGAGGAAGAGGCTGAAAAGAAACGTCTGGTCGAGGAACACCAGAAAGAGGAAAAGAAAAGATTAGCTGAAGAGCAAAGAAAAGAGCAGGAGGCTCGGATGAAAACCCAGCTAGAATCTGTAAGCAAACCGCTGGAAAGTGTCATTAAAGGCCAGGAAAACGGAACGAAACCGGTATCTGCAATGGAGCAAAACATTCAGAGTGTTGAGCAACAAGCATTTGCGACGGCAATTGATCCATTTGCTCAGCAACAGGAGATAGAACCGCCGAAAGTTACAGAAAAACAGTATCAGATCAGATTCTATGCAAAGGGAACTAGGGGGCAGCTGGAGCAATTGATTCAGTTCATGAATAACAATAGAATTGAATATGGGAAGATTAAATCATGAGTAGAGAAAAATTAGGATATTGTAAAAGTTGTGGAAAGCGAATATTGTTTGTTCGGATGAAATCTGGGAAGTTTATGCCTGTTGATGAATTATTTGTGAACTATAAGTTGGACAGCAATGGTAAAGATAGAATTGTTACCCCGGTGGGAGAAGTTATTACTTGCATCAGTGGAGTAAATGTTAAGGAAGCGGATGGATATGGCTATATATCGCACTTTGCAACCTGCAATAAAGCAAAGGAATATAGAAGAAACCGAAACAAAATGAAGCAAGAGTAAAAAGTATGCGATGAAGTGTTGTCCATGATTGATGACTGGGAAAAGCAATCAAAATGAATATCCGAGCAACAATAAATAAACTCCAAAAAGCACTGATACAGCGTGGATATATCTATAAAATAAACACATTCCAGTTTTACAGCGAACAGCAGAACCGCATGAACAGGTTGCAATCTACTTTGATGAAACTATGACAGCAGAAATAACTATCAGGAAGATGAATTTTCAAAACAGCAGGAGGAAGGAAATGTTACGAGCAAATCAGATGGCGGATTTAGAGTCAGCCAAATTAGATATCCAGAATAAACAGATGATGCTGAATACAGCCATTGATATACAGGCTCTACTTAGAATTCTGGTTGATAAACAAATCATAACAAAAGAGGAAGTAGCGAACTACCGTAAAGAAGTGAGAGAAAGTCCAAAATATCAGGCAGCAGAGTTGTATATTGAGCAGACATTGGCGGAAATAAAAGCCTATGAAACCAACCCCGAAGTTCGCTTAAAAGCAATGTTTCATCAAAAACAAAAGTAAAGGAGAATAACCTTGAGGTATCTAGCAGCTGGAGAGGAGGAAAAGACAGAACTATGACGGATATGGAAGTGATAGAAAGCCTTGACAATGCATGGAGAGCGCTGGCAAGGCAATATACAAAATATCCTGATGAAGGAATCCGGTGTGGAATGAATCTTCTTGCAAAAGTCATTGGAAAGGTAAAAAGCCAAGTGGAAGAGAGTCATAGGGAAAAGCAGATTACAATAGAGGAATGGCTCACTATGTTACAGATAGAATAGATAAATTTAATCTTTTGAAATAGAGCCAAAGAAAAGCCACCTCGCTTTTTACGAAGCAGCCTTCAACTATGGGAACATTATACTTCGTAATGAAAGAAAAATCAAGGAGGTTGGCAAAATATGGGTGATAACATAAAGTATCTATTATCACAGGAAGAGTTGAATCAAATTGCTTCGATTGCAGGTAAGGAAGCAGTCAGAGTATTCAGAGAAGAACAGAAAAAGTCAGATAAGAAACAGGCCAGGGAAGAAAATAAAGTTAAGAAAACCAAAAAGATGCTTAGCTCTTATCGACGAATTAAGACCATTTTGTCAGACGAAACGGAGTTTACGGAGGAAGAGCAGATTGAACTTAGATGGAAATTTATACAAGACCTCATGGGAACTACAAGGCAGATAAGTAAGTCAGATAGGATAATTCAGGATAGAGAGAAGAGAAGACAGGAGGATTTATATTGTATCTACCGCATAGAAAAAGCAACAGATATGTACAAGGAAGAATGTGAAAGGTCTGGAAGTGAAGAGGCGAAGCGGCGATATAGAGAGCTTCGTATGATGTATCTGGAGGATAAGGAATACACCGTACAGGAAATTTCACAGGTAGAAAAAGTAAGTGATAAGACAGTGTATAAAGATTTAGGAATAGCTTGTGGAATTCTTGCTGTCTATTTGTTTGGAATTGGAAGGGAGTAGACAGATAAGAAGTGGAGGAGATATTTCGAGAAGCAGAGAAGATGATAGAAACATGTGGAATAGCTCAGAAAGCTGAAATTGGCTGTATTAAGGGGAAATAGCTGATAGGCAATGTTTAATACCAGAGAGCATTTAAGACAGCTCTCTGGGGCTTTAAACATGCTCTAAATGTACGCAAATGAGAGATATAAAGAGAAAATCAAACGCAAATAAGAATGAGGAAAGAAAATGGAAGAATTAAAGAAAATTGAAACAGGAATGGTTCCGGTGTATGAAACAAGCACTGGTGAAAAAGTGGTTTATGGGACGGAATTGCATGGAGTTCTCGAAACCAAGAGCAATTATAGAGAATGGGTAAAGCGTAGGATATCGGATGTAGAGGCTGCTGACGGCGAAGATTATACCACTGTCGAAATTTCGACGCTTGCAGGTGGAACCCCTAAAAAGGAGTATATCATTAAATTAGACATTGCTAAAGAGATGGCCATGCTGGAACGTAACGAAAAAGGAAAGCAGGTGCGGAGGTATTTTATACAGATAGAAAAGAAGTATAAAGCGGCGCAAGAAATTGTTGAAAAACAGTTGCAGAATATTATGCAGTTTATAGAGCAGCAGGAAAAGTTTAATCAAGAAATACTTCAAAAATTTAATGATATTCAAATTCCGCAAGGTAGGAATATCAAGGAAGATTCTATTACCGACTGTGTAAAAGATGAAAGTGAGTCTGTGAAACGTATAAAGATACTAAACAAGCTTATTGCAAAAATGGCAAAGGTATGTGGCTGGGAGAGGAGATTTGCTTTCCACCGTCTATACAAGACATTGGAAGAAGTGCTAGATATATCGCTGGATGATTACCTTGAAATACACCAAGCGGAAACAGGAGATATGAACATTAGTACGCTGGAAATGCTTGTAGAGTACAATAGGCTGTACGAAACGGCTGTCAGACTGTGTATAAATACGATAAACAGTATGAAGTGCTGATAAAGCTCTGGTTGACCAGTATAGGAAGCTGAAATTGGCCGTATTAAAGGAAAATAGCTGATAGGCAATAATTTATACCAGAGAGCGTTAAAAAACGCTCCCTGGGTCTATAAATGTGCTTTGAATATACGCAAATACGAGCTATATATAAAAGGAGAACTCAAATGGCAAACAAAAGGATGTTTACAATGAAAATTGTAGATAGTGATTCTTTCTTAGATATGCCATTATCTGCTCAATGCCTTTATTTTCATTTGAATATGCGGGCAGATGACGATGGGTTTATAGGGAATCCAAGACGAGTCATGAAAATTGTAGGGTCTAATGAAGATGATTTGAAACTATTGATAGCAAAGAGATTTTTACTTGAGTTTAACGATGGAGTTATTGTGATAAAGCATTGGAGAATGCATAACACATTATCACAGAATAGGTATCATGAAACTCAATATTTGGATGAGAAGTCGATGTTGAAATTAAAGAAAAATGGTTCATATTCATTTAATGATGGTGAGGCTCTTAACGATTCTAAACTTGTTGGAGCAAAAGAAAAATATGATAAAAGCCATCGGCTTACAAATGGCTTACAATCGGCTTGCTCAGATCTAGATTTAGATAAAGATTCAGATTTAGATAAAGATTCAGATTTAGATAAAGACTCAGGTTTAGATAAAGACTCAGGTTTAGATAAAGATTCAGGATCAAATCAAGATCCAATTATGAATACTACGTATTCTTGTCCGGTGCCAGAAAATCAGGCAACCAGACAGAAAGTAATTTCAATGGTATTGAATGATAAAACTTGGCATGATATTTATTCAGAAGATATTGAAAAATGGATGGAATTGTATCCAGCAGTGGATATATTACAGGAATTGAAAAAGATGGTTGGATGGCTGGACAGCAATCCCAAAAAAAGAAAAACCAGACGTGGTATTAGTAGATTCATCAATAACTGGTTATCAAATGCGCAAGATAAAGGCGGAAGTAAAAATAGCAATGGTCAATACCAAAGCCAGACGGCTCAGATGCTTGATCATTTTTATGATCAGACAGCGGAATGGGTTAAGAAAAAAGAAATGGAGGAGGACGGAAAATGAATTTTAAGGAGTTTGGAATACTCGCAGATTCAATTAAGACATATTTTCCGCGGGATAATATACTGCCTAGACCAAATGCTATGGAATTATGGTATGACGCTTTGAAAGATATTTCCTATCAAAATGCAAGTATTGCATTAAAAAAACATATAATGACAAATAAATTTCCTCCTACAATAGCAGATATTAGAGGAAACGCTGTTGAATTGAATCCGGACATACAGTTTCAAGAGATCAATGAAATGGCAGCATGGGGGCTTGTGTTAAAAGCAATGAGAAATTCTATTTACCATTCAGAGGAAGAATTTGCAAAGCTGCCTCCATTGGTACAGAAAGCAGTTGTCAGTCCAGCGCAACTTCGTGAGTGGGCAATGGCAGAGGATATTGACGGTACATGGATGAATGTTACACAGTCAAATTTCATGCGTACATATAGAGCAGAGATGACAAGGGATAGGGAAATGAAGAAATTAAGTCCAGATATATTGAGGTTAATGGTTGATTCATCAGACAAAATTTCAGCACATCATACTTATCAAAAATCAATATCTGTTAGTGAAGAAAGAAAATTAGCAGAGCAAAATTCTGTGCCTATGCCTGAAAGATTGAAAAAATGGCTGTCGCAATTCCACCGGCTTTAGATGGTGGATTTCCTTGCTGATATAGGAGAAAAAGCATAGAAAAAGAGTAGGTTGCATGTAGAAAGTATTTAGATTAAAATGTTATATAGCAAATAGACCATATGTCACTCCAAAAAAAGAGCTAGTTGTTTTGCTATATGACATAGAAAGGAAAAATGAGATGGCAATATGGACTAGCAGATATAGTAATAAGCAGTTACAGAATAAGGGATATTATCCAGTTGGCATCAGTATTGGAAAGCCAAGATTTAGTACAGGGTATGTGATTAGAGAGCAGTGCTACTCCTTAGCGCCGAAAAGGTATATGCTGAACATGGATATTGAGATGTTCAAGAAAGCATATTACGGAAAGCTGGAGGAGATTGGCAAAAATAGAATCATCAGCATAGTTACAAAGCTGGATGAAACAGCGAGAAGTGAGGACAAGGAGCTTGTACTTCTCTGCTTTGAAGATGTAAGAGTAGAGGGCGATTGGTGCCACAGAACCATATTCGCAGAATGGTGGGCGGAGAATGTAGGAGAAGTTATAGAAGAACTGCCCGATCCAACGCCACCGAAAGCAAAGGGAAATCCAAAGGACGACAATAGGAAACCTGTCAAAGAGCCTGTTAAGAAAGGTGGCAGATGCAAGCAACTGAGTTTATTTGACGGTGGTATGACAGGGATTTAACATAATATCCGGAACTGGTGAAAGAATCACGCTTCCATCCCAGGGAGAGTTCCTGTTCATTGCAGGGTTCCGGTCCAATAACAACGGCATCGTATTCTATGAGTATGGTGTCTTATTTTTGTGTAATGTGCCAAAGCAGGTTTCAAAGATTTCTGAGATTATACTTGGAATCGTCCTAATTTTTGTATAGTTTTCACAATTCAAGGAAAGGAGAGATAGGTAAATGGCATTTTTCATGAATCCGGGTGCAATGTTCCTGGGGTGCTTGGGTAGCTCAGAACAGAAATTTCTTGTAAAGCTAATTGAGACAGCAGCACAATCCGGATATACCAGGTTCGTAGAGCCTTGTGCAGGTACATTCGCTATGGCAAATTTGGCGGTACAGAATGGGTTCAAGCCGGAGCAGATTAAAACCAGCGATGTTAATATGATGTCTACGGTGCTTGGGTATGCCATCACAGGCCAGTCATTGGAGCCTTTGGAAATCCATGCACAAGGCTTTGAGGACTCAGAGCTGCTTGACCCTGCAACGGCATTATATGCACAGCTGTACCTCAGAACGTCAAAGAACGCAGGCAATGAT
>DEPC01000032.1 GCA_002358555.1 Hungatella sp. UBA3402
TATGTAGAGCATACAGCAAATGTTATGAATTAGCTATGATTATTAATTGCAGCTATTTGCATAGGTCTGTCTATTCACTGTGCTGGCTGAATAAAAAATTAATGGCAACAAGATGAGGAATGTTATGAATAAAACGATTATTATTGCTGTTATGTTGACAGTTGCCGTATCATTTAGTGGTTGTGAAAAGAAAGGTGAGATATCAGAGTCAACCCATGCTGTGGATACAGAAGTTTCTTTAGAGGAAAATGCCCAAATTTCTGAAACAGAACCAGATAGAGCACCAGAGCTTCTAGATGGAATTTATACTGCAGAGTTTACAACAGACAGCAGTATGTTTCGGGTAAGTGAAGCATGTGAAGGGAAAGGAATTCTGACCGTAGAAAATGGAAAAATGACAATTCATATTTCCCTTGGCTCCAAGAACATTTTAAATCTTTATCCTGGACTTGCAGAGGATGCCAAGAAAGAGGGGGCAAAGCTGCTTTTACCCACAGAGGATATTGTTACATACAGTGATGGGATAACAGAGGAAGTGTATGGTTTTGATGTGCCTGTCCTTGCATTGGACACAGAATTTGATTTAGCGCTGGTTGGGAAAAAGGGAACCTGGTACGACCATAAAGTTTGTGTCTCAAATCCTATAATAACAGAGGAACATGTACAAGGAAAAACAACAGAAATTTCAGAGGACGGTATTTATAGTATAGAGATTAGCTTTGAGGGAGGAAGTGGAAAAGCAGAAATTTTATCCCCTGTAAAGGTTACAGTAACAGATGGGAAGGCAATGGCGCTCATACAATGGAACAGTCCCAACTATGACTATATGATAGTGGGAAAAGAAAAATATTTTGCAATAAATACAGAGGGAAACTCTGTATTTGAAATCCCTGTGCAAACTTTTGATGAGACAATCCATATCATCGGAAATACTGTGGCAATGAGCAAGCCTCATGAAGTAGAATATATGCTTACCTTTCATACAGATACCATAAAAAAGTGGAACGATTACGAGAATTCTTCTTTTGATTCCAGATTCCTATCTGATACAGAAATAGAAGCCAAATCAAACCATGAATCAAGGACAGAAGATTTAGGTTTGATTTATAAAGGAAGTATGAAACTGCAGTATGCTGAAAATTTCATGGTTGATTACTATGAGGGCGGATATACCATACTCACAACCACAATGGATAATGAAAAGTTTTTAATTGTGCCAAAAGGAAAGAACATACCTGAGAATTTACAAGAGAACATTCAAAATAAAGAAATTGTGGCATTGCAGCATCCGGTAGACAATATTTATCTGGTGGCATCTTCAGCAATGGATATTTTTACTGAGTTGGACGCCTTGGATGCAATCCGTTTTTCTGGACAAAAGGAAGATAGCTGGTATATTGAGGAAGCAAGAGAAGCCATGGCAAAGGGGGACATCCTTTATGCAGGAAAATATAACAGGCCAGACTATGAGATGATTACCTCAAGAAATTGTACGCTTGCCATTGAAAATATGATGATTACTCATTCGCCTGAAGTGACAGAGAAACTAGAAGATTTTGGAATTCCTGTTATGATAGACTATTCCAGTTATGAATCACATCCGTTTGGGCGGGCAGAGTGGGTGAAATTTTATGGAGCTTTACTTGGAAAAGAAGAAGTGGCAGAAATGATATTTGAAAAACAGGAAACAATTCTTGAACGAGTGAAATCTGATAAAAAGACAGATAAAACAATCGCTTTCTTTTTTATTACTTCTAATGGTTTGATGCAGGTACGGCAGTCATCAGACTATATTCCAAAGATGATAGAGCTTGCAGGAGGAACCTATATTTTTGAAGATTTGGGTGATTCTCAGACAAGACATTCTACAATCACTATGCAAGTAGAAGAGTTTTACACTGGTGCAAAGGATGCCGATTTTTTGATTTACAACAGTGCAATCGATGGTGGCGTCTCCTCTGTAAAAGAGCTTCTTGATAAATGTAGCCTTTTGGCAGATTTTAAGGCTGTGAAAGAGAACAATGTCTGGTGTACAACAAATGATATGTATCAGCAGCCCCTTTCGATTGGCTATTTAATGGAAGATATCCATACAATGCTCCAAGGAGAAAAGAAAGCTATGCATTATCTTTCTCATTTGGAGTAAACAATTTTGATTATTAGAATTGAGCCAGAGAAAATGGTTTGCAGCTAATAGAAATGGCTGAAAAAGAAAGGTATCGTGATTTTCTTGTATAAAAATAAAAAATACAGATATCTTGCAGTTTGCTTGTTATTGGGGAGTGGAGTCCTATTCTTTTTTGTTCTGAATATTGCTATTGGAAGTGTCAAGATTGCGTTGCTGGATATCATAAGAACCATTCTTGGAGAGGAAAGCAACGAAACCGTAAAAAGAATTTTATGGGATATCCGGCTTCCAAGGGCAACAGCAGTCCTAATACTTGGCGGTGCACTTTCCCTTGCAGGATATCTGCTGCAAACATTTTTTAATAATCCAATTGCAGGACCATTTGTTTTGGGAATTTCTTCTGGAGCAAAAATGGTTGTAGCGTTTATGATGGTCTTTTTTATGGGGAGGTCTATCCGAGTGACATCAGCAGCTATGATTTTTGGGGCATTTCTTGGTGCAATGTTATCAATGGGATTTGTATTGCTCCTATCATGCAGGATTCACAATATGTCAATGTTGGTAATCAGCGGTGTCATGATTGGTTATATTTGTTCCGCAGCCACAGAATTAGTGGTGACATTTGCTGATGAGGCAGATATTGTAAACCTCCACAATTGGTCACAAGGAAGTTTTTCGGGAATGAACTGGGAACATATAAAAGTTATGGCAGTTGTAGTCTTTACGACGGTTATTGCAGTTTTTCTTATGTCAAAACCGCTTAGCGCCTACCAGTTAGGTGATGCATATGCACAAAATATGGGGGTGAATCTTTGGCTTTTGCGGGTCGAGATTGTGATTTTTTCCAGTATATTATCAGCATGTATTGTAGCATTTGCAGGGCCAATTTCCTTTGTTGGAATTGCAGCGCCACATTTAGTTAAGAGGTTTTTGAAAACAACAGAGCCAATTTGGATGATACCTGCCTGTTTTTTGGGAGGGAGTATGTTCTGCCTGTTTTGCGACTTGCTCGCAAAAACATTGTTAGCACCAACAGAACTGAGTATCAGTACTGTGACTGCTATCTTTGGAGTACCTGTAGTGCTTTGGGTTATGATAAAAAAATAAGAAAATTATATATGGATAGAGATAATATCATGGATCACTATTATTTTTCTGCAAAAAAGATGTGTGTGGGATATAATAACCAGCCACTCATAAAGGAAATAGAGATTAAACTTTTAAAAGGAGAGATTTTAAGTCTGATTGGCCCGAATGGTGCTGGAAAGTCTACAGTTTTAAAAAGTATTGCAGGACAGCTTCCTCTGCTTGGTGGAGACGTACAGCTTGACAAATATATATTGTCAGAAATGAAAAGAAACGAGCTGGCAAAAAATATGTCCGTGGTATTTACCAAAAGATTAAAGGTGGAAATGAAAACTTGTCGGGAGGTGGTAGCAACAGGGCGGTATCCCTATACAGGATGGTTTGGAAGACTGTCAAAAGAAGATGAACAGATTGTTGATAAAGTCATGGAACTAGTACATATAACAGCCATCAGCGAACAAGATTTTAATAAAATCAGTGACGGACAAAAACAGCGGGTAATGCTTGCAAGAGCAATCTGTCAGGAACCAGAAATCGTGATATTAGATGAGCCGACTTCTTATTTGGATATCAAATATAAACTGGAATTTTTGTCAATATTGCAGGAATTGAAGGAAAAGACAGGGCTTACAGTGATTATGTCTTTGCACGAATTAGAACTTGCCAAATTAATTTCTGAC
>DEPC01000215.1 GCA_002358555.1 Hungatella sp. UBA3402
AACTTTCATTTAGAAAGTATCTGAAAAGTATAAGACTTCTTAGTGATGTGCTCCCACCACTTAATAAGTGGGGGCTTCTTGCTCAAGGATTCCAGCCATCTGTTCCTTCTAAAACCTTTTCTTTCTGATAAATTACAAGGTCTTCTTCTGATAACTGGTGAACCCATGCTGGTCTGGAATTCATATTTGATCCTGGTCCAAAGCTATTGTACTCTGCAAAAAAACTGGTGTCATGAGCTTGAACCTTTCCCCAATCATGCCACCCTTGTGGAAAGATATGTTCTCCCATATAACAGTCAATAAGAACAACTTTTGCATATTCCCTCCAGGGACGGCCCAAATACACAGAGCAGGGAGGACAATTACTGGTAAAGCGGCAATTTCTCATTACATAGCCATAAGTTTGTCCCTCTGGAGTGGAAGCCGCAGTGACATAGCTATTTACAGCTTGGTTAATATTTTTGGAGAAAAATTCACAATTTTCAAAATAGGCAGTTGCACTTCCAAAGATAAAATCAATATCCCCTTCTAGGTAACAGTTTCTATAATAATGGCGGCCATTGATTCTAGGAGAAAATTGTTTTGGCCCAATGAATCCATTGACCTCAATTTCTTTTGGAGGAAGTGGTCCTGTAAATAGGGTATCCTGACTTCCAAGGAAATGACAGTTGTCAAAGAATAGTCTGTCACCATCAGCATAGAGAGCAAGAGCTTGTCCTACTTTTGGACCTTCTCCGGCTGTGTTAGCTATCGTTAAATTGCGAAAAGTAATATCATGAGTATCAATAAAACAGGAGTAGGTGCGGAAGGTTCCCCGTTTCTGACCATCTTCCATTATCATTTTTGCATATAAGTCATAGGAAAGAATGGTTGTTTCTGCCGAATCTCCTATCAGGGTAATATGAGGATGCGTAATCGTGATTTGTTCTCTATAAATACCTTTATGAATATATAACAGAATTTCCTCTTGACAATCTTTGGGAATAGAAGCCAGCGTAGCGCAGACGGTTGAAAAATCGCCGTTGCCGTCTGCTGAAATATGTATCACCATAGATAAAACCTCGCTTTCTTGTATTAGTACTTAAACAAACTTATGAAATCGGCATTTGTTAAAATCAATGAAGATAGACCGATAAAAACAAAAAGATGCAAACAAATGTATTTTTATTATACAAGAAAAAAAGAAATTTTCTATCTATAATTATAAAAATTTTGATAATCTAACTTGTAAATGATTAAGTAACGGATGCTGTTTCCTCATATTATTGGAATATGCCAAATTCTAACTGTAGAAAGGATTCTCCAGATAATCTGTTAAAAATTTATCTATATATTACAGATTCCAAGTTGACTTTTTCTTTAAATAATGAGATAATAAGGGCAAATTTTTGTTTTTTAATTTAAGGAGGATTATAATGTCAACAAAAGCTTATTACCCAGTGAATGAAATTGGTTTAGGAAAGCCAGGTTTTTCTAAAACCAGGTCTATTATTGAAGCGGCCTTCTATGGGAACAATGTTGTTAAAGTGAATACCTTGAAAGAGGCTTATGAGTTAGCGAAGAATTCTCCAGGAACTATTGTGACAGATATGCCAGTTTATAGAGGGGAAGAATTTGGCCTTGAAAAAGATGCCAAGGTCCTGTTATTCAATGATGGTGCTATTACCGGACGTTATGCAACCGCAAGAAGAATTGCTGGTGAGCCAGGAGTAGACTGCGATGCTCTTGATAAAGTAGCTATGGATGCAATTTATGAATCTCGCTGGAAAACCATGTATCATGCAGAAGTATTTGTAGGTTTAGACCCAGAATTTATGGTAAAAGCTCATTTGCTCATTCCAGAAGGTGAAGAAAATGTAATGTATAACTGGATGTTGAATTTCCAGTATATGTCCGATGAATATGTAAAGATGTATAAGAAATCCAAACCAGTAGGTGATGGCAAAGAGGCAGATATTTTCATCTTCTCTGACCCTCAGTGGAATGGCTCTGACCGTCCAAGCGTATCTCTTGACTGTCTATCTGACCCTCAGAAAAAGACTTTGTGCTATTTTAATACAGAGACAAACTGTGCATGTATTTTGGGTATGAGATATTTTGGCGAGCATAAAAAAGGTACTTTGACTATGGCATGGGCTATTGCAAACCGCAATGGCTATGCATCTTGTCATGGCGGACAGAAAGAATATCTGCTTTCAGATGGAAGAAAGTACGTTGCATCGGTATATGGATTATCAGGCTCTGGAAAATCTACTTTGACTCATGCAAAGCATGGCGGAAAATATGAGATTAAAGTTCTCCATGATGATGCATTTATCATCAATACAGATACCTGTGCATCGATTGCTTTGGAGCCTACCTATTTTGATAAGACTGCTGATTATCCTACCGGATGTCCAGATAACCAGTATCTTCTGACAGCACAGAACTGTTCTGCAACTTTGGATGAGGATGGCAAGATTCAGCTTGTAACTGAGGATATCCGCAATGGCAATGGACGTGCTATCAAATCCAAACTCTGGTCTCCAAACCGCGTGGACAGAATTGATGCACCAGTGAATGCTATTTTCTGGATTATGAAAGACCCAACCATTCCACCAGTAGTGAAATTAAAAGGTGCTTCTCTGGCATCTGTTATGGGTGCAACTTTGGCAACTAAGCGTTCTTCTGCAGAACGTCTGGCTCCTGGTGTAGACCCCAATAAGCTGGTAGTGGTTCCTTATGCCAACCCATTCAGAACCTATCCTCTTGCTAATGACTATGAGAAGTTCAAAAAGTTGGTAGAAGAGAAGAATGTTGACTGTTATATCGTAAATACCGGAGATTTCATGGGCAAGAAAGTAAAACCAGCTGATACTCTGGGTATCTTAGAGTCTATTGTAGAGGGGACTGCTTCCTTCCATCAGTGGGGGCCATTCTCTGATATTGAAATTCTGGATTGGGAAGGGTTTATTCCAGATATGAATGATGCAGAGTATGTAAACCAGTTAAAGGCACGTATGAATGACCGTGTAAATGAGATTAAAGAATTTGCAGTTGCAAAAGAAGGCTATGATAAATTACCAGATGATGCATTAGCTGCATTGGAAAAGGTAGTAGCTGAACTGAAGTAATTGAATAGATACTTGATAACTATGGGCGCGGCAATGATACCGCGTCCTTTTTGTAAAGAGAGGCATAGATGAAAAAGACATATATATTATTTGACCTTGATGGCACTTTGACAGACCCCATGATAGGAATTACCAAGTCCGTGCAATATGCACTTCGGTTTTATGGGATTGAAGAATCTAACTTAAATACTCTTTGCCCTTTTATTGGTCCTCCTTTAAAGGACAGCTTTATGAAATATTATCATTTTCCAGAATCTCAGGCAGAAGAGGCTATCAAAAAATATCGAGAGTATTTTTCTGTAACAGGGATTTTTGAGAATAGGGTATATGATGGGATTGAAGAGCTATTAAAAGAATTAAAGTCTTGTGGAAAACGACTGTTGGTAGCTACCTCCAAACCAGAAGAATTTGCAGTGCAAATCCTAGAACATTTTGGCCTGGCGCAGTATTTTGAACATATATGTGGGGCAAGTATGGACGAGAAACGTGTGAAAAAGGGAGATGTCATTGCCTATGCTATTGAGATGGAAGGAATTGAGGATATCTCTTTAGCAGTTATGGTGGGGGATAGAGAACATGATATTATTGGTGCCAAAGAAAATGGCATGGATTCTATTGGGGTTTTGTTTGGATATGGAAGCAGAAAAGAATTGGAGGAGGCAGGGGCACATTTTATTGGAGAATCTGTGAAGGAATTGACGAAACTTCTTATTGGATAAATTGTACAAAAAATACAATCAGTATTCTTAGAATAATTACCAAAATTGAGTGACATTTTTAAAAGAGACTAACATTTTTCCGAATAAAATGTTAAAATATAGTTATAATGAGAAATGAGAGCAATAGAAACTGGTGATAGATTTTAAAAACTTCTTTTTGGAGACAAAAAGTAAGACGAAAAGAAAGGATGAGCAGATTGTTCGGTAAAGGAGAGTATATTGTTTATGATATCACTGGTGTATGTCAGGTACAGGACATTACAACCATGTCTATGGATGCAGAAGGGAAAGAAAAGCTATATTATGTACTAGAGCCTGTGGGAGCAAGTGGAAGTCGGATTATAACACCTGTGGAAGGCAATAAAAGTATTATGCGGCCTATTCTATCTAGAGAGGAAGCCTACAGTCTAATTGATGATATCCGAGATGTCCATGAGCTTGGCATCACAGATGATAAACAGAGAGAAGCAAAGTACAAGGAAGCATTAAAAACTTGTGATTGTCGGGAATGGGTTGGAATTATTAAGACATTACATTTTCGGAAAAAAGACCGTATGTCTCATGGAAAACGGTTGACAGAAGTAGATGAGCGTTATTTGAAAAAAGCAAAGGAAAACCTGTATAGGGAATTGTCTATTCCTCTGGAAATACCTGCAGAAGATGTAGAAAGATTTATCACAGATAGAATTGAAGCAGTTCAGGCGGATTAAAATGTTTAAAAAGTGTTCAAAAACAGAAAAGTAAGGCTTTTATTGTGGCTTTTGTCATAATAAAGGTCTTTTTATTTGGGGCAGAAAAGTAACATACAGAAAATTATTTACATTAGATTATAATTTTTATATAATAATAGAAGTTAGAGGATTTACGGTAAGTTATCAGGAGGAGAATATGGCTAGACAAGTCAAAAAGACGATTAAAGCACAGGTACAGACAAAAACGCAGCCTCGCGTTCAGATACAGGCAAATGATGCAGTATTTGCACTGGATATTGGAACCAGAAGTATTATTGGAATGGTAGGTATTGTAGAAGAAAATAAAGTAAAGATTATTGCTATTGAAAGAGAAGAACATGCAGAACGAGCAATGATAGATGGTCAGATTGAAAATATAGAAAAAGTAGCCACCTTGGCTGGAAAGGTGAAAAAACGGCTGGAGGACAAAATCCGTTTTAAGCTGACAAAGGTTTGTGTGGCTGCGGCAGGACGTGCTTTAAGGAGTAAGAGAGCTGAATTTGAGTTGGAACTTCCTGGCACACAACTGATTGATGATGAGATTATCAGTCGCCTGGAGGCAGGGGCTATCACAAAAGCAGAGGAAGCTTTTGATGCAGAAAATGAAGCAGCAGAGGATACTCGCCGTTTCTATTTGGTAGGCTATACGGTATGCCAGTATTTTCTTGACCAATATATGATATCAAATTTAAAGGACCATAGAGGGCGACATGTAAAGGTAGATTTAATTGCTACCTTTCTTCCCAGTGAGGTAGTAGAAAGCTTGTATACAACAATGAATAAAATCGGTCTTGAGGTGGCAAGTTTGACCTTGGAGCCAATAGCTGCTATCAATGCAGCAATTCCTGAAAATATACGACTTTTAAATCTAGTGTTAGTAGATATTGGAGCAGGAACCTCCGATATTGCTGCTTGTACTGGGGGCAGCGTTACAGGTTACACTATGGCTACAGTGGCAGGGGATGAAATTACTGAGACTATCATGAAAGAGTACTTAGTGGATTTCGCAACAGCGGAGTCTATAAAAGCT
>DEPC01000199.1 GCA_002358555.1 Hungatella sp. UBA3402
CTGCTTCTTTTACAATCTCTTTCTGAATTTTACTATAATATTCAGGCCCCTTTTCCATCCAATCCTTCCTCATATCTGGATTTTTCCGAAACATTCCCTCCCCAGAGCAAGGAGCATCAACCAATATGCCATCAAAAAATTCAGGAAATACTTTGGCTAATTTTTCTGGAGATTCGCTGGTTACACAGCTATTCATAATTCCAAACAACTCCAGATTCTTAAGAAGAGCCTTTGCTCTAGAGTTGCTTACATCATTGGCTATCAGCATCCCCTTTCCTTTTAATCTTGCCCCAAGCTCTGTGCTTTTTCCTCCAGGCGCTGCACAAAGGTCAAGAATCATATCTCCTGGCTTCACAGGAAGTACAGAAGCTGGAACCATGGCACTTGGCTCTTGAAGATAATATAATCCTCCATAATAATAGGGGGTTTTAGAAAGCCTTGCTTCCTCTTCGTAAAAAAATCCATTGGGAATCCATGGAACTGGTTCTAGCTCACATGGCAATTTTTTCCTACATTCCTCTGGTGTCCACCGCAAAGTATTTACCCTCACTCCTCGATTTACAGGCTTATCAAAAACAGCAAGATATTCCTGGTATTCCTCTCCCAATATAGCCTGCATTTCCTGTCTAAATCTCTCTGACAGTTCTTCAACATTTAACATAATATCTCCTATCTCTCTGTGCCTTTCTTTTCCTTAAGTTCTCATTTTAGTACGACAGCAGACAATAACCTAATATCGAAAAAGAGGCGGCCACACCACTGCCTCCTCCTAAAATAACAATCATCTTCACCCATCAATAAGTATATATCAGTCTTTTTTTCTCCAAATATCGCAGTATCCAATAAGGATTCACACTCAATTCCTCATAATGGTCTGTCCTTAAATACATACCTATATGAAGATGAACCTCAAAATTCCCCACAGTCCCTTCCACTGCAGAATACCCAGAATCTCCCATAAACCCCAGCAATTCTCCAGCTCGTACCTTATCGCCCTCCATCCACTGTCTACTGTAATCATACAGATGAGCATAATAAATATATAGGCCCGAAGAAGTCCGAATTCCAATCCTCCATCCGCCCTGTTCCAGCCATCCTAGTTTCTCCACTGTCCCATCACTGATACTGACTACTGGATAGAAACCTCTTCCTCTCTCGGTTCCCATGATATCGCATCCCTCATGACCTCTCTCCCCTCCATATGTCCTCTGACTCATCCAAGAATCCTCAAAATTCACATCTGGAGTTTCTGGACGACGACTTTTTGGTACAGGAAAATAGCAAAGGTCTTGAAATATCATCTCATAGGCATTACGCAGCTTGCGGTACTCTGTGGGCTTCCTGCTGACAATGCCAGGATTCGACTCAAATTCAACTCCATTTTCTAAATTAGTCAAATCATATCCTCGCTCAATCATCATAGAAGTAAGAATGTCCATGTCTAACTGTTCTAAAGCAGCTACTTGTTCTCCTAATTTCATAGCACGAAACCCATCACTTTCCCATGTGTAGGCATCTAATTGGTAAAAATCTGGATTCTGAATCAGATAATCAGTCATAGTCACCTGAAATGCCGCCAAAAGAAACAGTAAAATCACCAGCATATCCGGTTCTCTCTTTCATATAGTGTATAAAACATCTTATTCTGGTGCCTATGAAAAAATCCTTCTTAAAAATCTTGTCCATTATTATTTTACTGCTTTTGCTCACTCACCCCAGTCTATCCTTTCAAGGTGCCAGCAATGGTCTTCTTTTATGGTATCAGACTGTTCTTCCCACTCTTCTTCCATTTATGATTTGTTCCAATGTCATTGTTTCTTTCAATGGGATTCATCTTATGACAGCTCCGTTTCGTCCTCTGCTGCGCCGTCTTCTGCGCTTATCGGATGCTGGATGCTATGTGTTGATGTGTGGACTTCTATGCGGCTATCCCATGGGCGCCAAAACTTGCAGCGAATTTGCAGACCAGGGCAGAATCACTGCCTCTGAAAGCCGATACCTTCTATCTATCAGCAATCATCCAAGCCCTATGTTTCTTCTAGGCTATGTGGCAGCTGCCATGGACTCTTCCATTCCAGTGCCTCTGGTACTTATGGCTGTGTATCTTCCTATTATTCCTGTGGCTTTTCTATCACAGGCCGCCTATGGAATTGTATCTACCTGTGTGTCCTCCACACCAAAAGAACAGAAACCGCGCTCTTTTGATGAATCCATGATGGGCTCCTTTGAAGTAATAGTTAAAATAGGAGGATATATTATGCTATTCTCTATTTTTGCACAGTTTATCACCCAGATTGGAGTTATTCCCTCTGCATTCCAGGCTTTCCTCTTAGGAATTGTAGAAATTACTACTGGAATCCAGGCAATTTCTCATGTATTCCAAGGATTTACCCAGGGATTTATCTTATGTTTTGTCATCTGCTTTGGTGGTATCTGTGGACTTTTTCAGACAAAAAGCGTCTTAAAAAACGACCACCTTTCTATCGCTCACTATCTATTCTGGAAGTTACTTCACAGCGTTCTATCCCTGGGATTTTTTATATTCCTTGCAACGTCCCGTCTTCTGGCTCTGGGACCGTAACTCCTGGAGCCAGCTCATTGCGGTTATTTTGCATAATATCATAGCTAGACTGCATAGAAGAAAGAAAGGCATCAAATCTTCCTTGAGCACCTTCCATCGTATTAGTCACAATATTTTGTAGGCTTCTCAGCATATCATCTGTATACTGAATTGCTCCCTGACGGATATTATTGGCATCAACTACTGCTGCATCAATAATAGATTGAGCCTGGGCCTGCGCATCTTGAACTACCTGGTCAGCTGCAGTATAGGCCCTCTGCATAATTTCATGTTCATTGACCAGCTCATTGGTTTGGGCAGCGGCCTCTTGAATCATGTTATCTGCCTGATACCTGGCTTCATTTAAGATGGCATCCTGATTGCTGATAATTTTTTGATATTGTTGAATCTCATCAGGAATCCTTAAACGCAGTTCCACTAAAAGCTCCATCAATTCTTCTTTATTTACGATAATTTTTGTATTATTAGATAATGCCTGATATTTACAGGAGTCGATATATTCTTCAATTTCACCAATTAACTGTTCAATTCTGCTCATAGTATGTATCCTCTCCTTATTCAATTTTCCTCAGCAGTTTAGATGCCTTCTCTGCTGCAATTTTTCAGAAGTAACCGTTCAGATACTTTCCTACGTTTTACCTAAAGGGCATAATATCTTGCTGTCAGTGTAATACATGCACAAACTTATCTGAGCTGTTACTTTCAGATTCAAGAACGCTTTCAGCGTTCTTGTGGCGGCGTGTGGGTCAGTTCAATCTTCCTTTCTGCACACCTGCCTTCCGTCGGATGCATATCAGATGGGAGATTGACTCCTGCCACTGATACAGGCAAGCTGCTCACCGTCTAACAGCGAGAGTCATCTCTATCTGATAGAGTCAACCGTTGACAGCATCCACCTTGTTCTGAACCTTCAGAGCAATATCTGGATGCACAAATGCACTGATATCTCCATGATACATGGCAATTTCTTTTACAATGCTAGAACTCAAATAAGAGTATTTTAAATTCGTAGTCAAAAAAATGGTATCTACTCCAGGCGCAATCACATGATTGGTCTGGGACATTTGCAGTTCATATTCAAAATCTGTAATCGCTCTTAAGCCCCTGATAATAACATCTGCTCTGCACTGCTGCACAAAATCTACTAAAAGTCCGTCAAATGCTTGTATCTCAATATTCTGCAGATGCTTCGTAACGCCTCTTAACATATTAACACGTTCTTCCACAGAAAACAACGGAGATTTTGAATTATTCTTCAAAACCCCTACTATCACTCGCTCCATGATTTTGGAACTTCTCTCAATAATATCTTGATGTCCCAAGGTAACTGGGTCAAAACTTCCTGGATATACAGCAACAGCCATGATTCCTTCTCCTCTTCTGCTGATAGTATTTTAAAACAGGAACCCAGGTAATGTCCTGAGTTCCTGCTCTGATAATCTCAATCATTTCCTACCTATCTTATTTCGATTTTTTAGAGCCAATCTTGTTCTCATTGCCATGAATCAAACGGACAATATTGGCCCTGTGCCGCAAATAAGCCATACCTGTAATAATCGCTGTGACTCCATAAAATTCTGGCAGCAAAGATTTTCTCACTCCATAATCTCCCATCTGACCAAAAACAATCATCCAAATCAGGAGGATCGACACTACCACCAGAGACCCCAGAGATACATATCTAGTAAGTGCCACAATCACTACAAAGACCACCAAACATACAAGAGTAAGTCTCCAATCAATAGCAGCCAAAAGTCCCGCTGTACAGGCAATCCCCTTTCCGCCCTTAAACTGCATATAAAATGGATAGTTATGTCCAAGAATCACTCCAAGGGCTGTATACATCACCAGAAGATTCACCATATCTGGCTGGTTTTTAAATAAAAATCGAACTACCACACAGGCCAATATCGATTTCATGGAATCCCCTGCAAATACAATAGCTCCAGCTTTTGCTCCCATAACTCTCAAAACATTCGTGCTTCCTGAATTACCACTGCCTTCACTTCTGATGTCCACATGATGTCTTTTACTGTAAAGGTATCCTGTCTGAAACAGGCCAAAACAGTATCCCAGTACCAGACATATGATTCGTTCCATTATCATTCATCCTTTCCTGACCGTTCTCTGATAATAAACTTAAGAGCAGTTCCTCGAAACCCAAATGTCTCTCGAACCTGATTTTCCAGATATCGTGTGTATGAAAAATGCATCAGCTCTCTGTCATTGACAAAGATTACAAAGGTAGGAGGCTTCACCGCCACCTGAGTCATATAATAAAGACGCAGCCGTTTTCCCTTATCTGACGGCGGCTGCTGTAATGCCACTGCCTCACTCATAATCTGATTAAGAACACCTGTAGAAATTCGCATATTTTGATTCTGTCGCACTATATCAATCGTGTCAAATAGTTTTCCAAGCCTTTGTCCAGTCACAGCAGAGATAAAAATAATCTCCGCATAAGTCATAAAGGAAAGAGTATTGCGAATATTCCTAGTAAATTCATAGATGGTTTTATCATTTTTCTCAATCGCATCCCATTTATTGACAGCAATGATAACGCCCTTTCCCCTCTCATGGGCAATTCCTGCAATCTTGGCATCTTGTTCTGTAATGCCTTCTGTAGCATCTATAACCAGCACTACAACATCTGCACGTTCAACTGCTGAAACTGTACGTAGTATACTATATCTTTCTATTTCCTCTTTTATTTTATTTTTACGTCTCAGTCCTGCTGTATCTATAAATACATATTCTTTATCCTGAAATGTAATAGAAGTATCTACAGCATCCCTTGTTGTCCCGGCTATATCAGATACAATAACCCTGTTTTCTCCAAGTATTTTATTTATTATTGAAGATTTTCCTGCATTTGGCTTTCCAACAACTGCAACACGTGGCCTTTCGTCTTCTTCCTCTTCTATATCCCCTGGAAAAAGTGAAGTAACCTCATCAAGCATATCACCTATACCAAGCTTTCCTATAGAAGAAACAGGAAAAGGTTCACCTATGCCAAGGTTATAGAATTCATATACATCTGGCATATACTTTTCAAAGTTGTCTACCTTATTTACAACAAGCACTACCTTTTTAGCAGCTTTACGCAGCATATCTGCCACTTTGGAATCAGAATCTGTAAGCCCCTGCCTTACATCCACAACAAACATTACAACATCTGCCATTTCAATGGCCATCATTGCCTGTTCCCTCATGCTTTTAAGCATCTGGTTCTTTGTTACAGGCTCAATGCCGCCAGTATCCATTATGGTAAATGAATAATTAAGCCATGACACATCAGCATATATACGGTCCCTTGTTACACCAGGGGTGTCTTTTACAATAGATATCCTCTCACCTGCAATCATATTAAAAAGTGTTGACTTGCCAACATTAGGACGTCCTACGATTGCAACAACTGGTTTGCCCAACCTCATCACCATGCCTTTCTATAACCTGTACACTTTGTTACTATCCACAGCTATGCCACACGTAGCCACCCAGCTTACTTTTGTAATGGAAACCACTGTATCTGGCATAAACCATACCCCTCCCTGTGTCTGGCTGGCTTTGGATAGTAACTAGGATTTTTCTTTTTTATATTATTTTTCCTTTACTTTTGTAGCAAGGAACTCATTAACCTTTTTATATAATACTTCATTATTTATAA
>DEPC01000222.1 GCA_002358555.1 Hungatella sp. UBA3402
AGCGAACTTTTGAAAGGGTGGTTTATAAAATTATTACGTTTCGCTAGTTATTTAAGGAACGGAGCCGGAAGTAACACTGCAAATAATTCTGTAAAAAACTTTATTTTAGTATTGCAGTATATACTAAATATCTGTTACAATAGTTATATTCTACTATTTTCACACCAGAAAATTTCTATCTAAAAAATACCCCCGAATAGTTACCAATTAATCAAAAGACCTAGATAATTGCGCAATAGGCTAATCTCATTGGCAATCCTGGAAAATATCTGCCAAAGAAAGCGGATTATATGGTTTCACACAAATCAGAATAACTTCTTTCTTGGTGATGGTTAATGGTTTCTAGCGTTTTGCAAACGCCTATCAAAATAACAATAACAAGGAGACAAAATATGACTTTGGAGGAACGAATCGGCCAATGGTATCAAGCCGGAAAACATGAAGATACAGTGAAAAATATCTTAGAGTTGCCCAAACAAGAGCTTACCTGCCAACTAGCGGAAGAACTGGCTGTAGCTTACAACAATCTGGGGAACTACGAAAAATCTATTGAAATCCTACAAAAGACAAAAGACATATCTGCCCGTTCCTGTCGTTGGTACTATTGTATGGGATATGCTCTTTATTATATGGCTATGAATTCTTCAGACCAGCACAAACGGCATAGCCTTCTGTATAGTGCATTTGATTCTTTTTGTGAAGCTATCACTCTAATATCTGGTCAAGACTTAGAAACGGAATGTCTTGAATTTTTAGAGTGGATTGATGAAGATTTATGTGATTTAAGTTTGCCGTTTGACGATATCGAAGAGACAAATTCAGAAACGATAGAAGAAGTTCCCACATTGCTTCTGGAAAAACCGGATAATCAGTTCTATGGTCTAGATGAATCTAGCCCTGCCAGTCGAGAAGGTGCCTTTATTTGCTCTGTGCTGCTGTCCAACCCTTGGTTTGACCACCAACAATTTATACGAGATTTTTATCATGATTGGAATCTGCATCTTACAGAAAATAATCATTTAACCTTTTCAATAGACCATATGACAGCTTCTATAAGCCTGATGCCAGTCCCTGTTCCAAAGCATGAGGCTGAGACCCATGCTGCCCGCAATTATCTATGGCCAGGTGCTGAGGAGGCAGCCAAAACCCATAAAGCCCATCTTTTGATTACTGTCTGGGGGCAAGACTGTTCTTCGATTGACTTAGGGAAACTTTTTGTAAAGATAACTGCAACTTGCTGTCATCAAGTTCATGTGATAGGAGTTTGTACCAATGGAGTTGTATTGCAGCCAAGCTTTTACCGCAATCTAGCTCTCATGGTGCCAAATGGCAGTCTTCCGATTCTTAACTGGATTTGGTTCGGACTTTATGAAACAAAAGAAGGAGTTAGCGGCTATACATATGGGTTAGAATTATTTGGAAAAGAAGAAATCGAAGTTTTAAATGCCAATGCCGAACCGAATGAAATTCGCAGCTTTCTTGTAGATGTGACTTCCTATGTATTAGAAAAGGATATTGTACTTCATGATGGAGAATGTATTGGTTTTTCTGAAACTATCAATCTTCCCATTACTCACAGCAGAGGAATTGCATTGCCTGGCATGACTTTAAAAATTGCCTATGAGATTCCTTGTGCATCACCTGTACAAAATAATCCAGCCATACAAAAGTAATATCTCTGCCTTTAAGAACAAAAATGTCTATTATTATAGGGGAGCCTTTCAGCTCCCCCTGCGCTATTCCATCTTCAGTTCTTTACACGGCTGAACCATGGATTTGCCTGTTTTTGATTTGTACTTCATTTGTACAATATCAGTATGCCCTTCCTGTCATATCTTATGTATGATATTACTATCCATTATCAACCATTTTCCCAAAATATGACATAAGTTTCTCAAAAGTAGGCCCTTCTGGCTCTGTTGTAAAGCTCATAGCTTCTCCTGTAATTGGATGGAAAAAGACGAGCTTCCATGCCCATAAAGCTACCGATTCCTGAACACCTCTTTGACCTCCCCTCTCTTTTTGAGCAAATGCTGGATTATATCGGCTATCTCCCCAGAGAGGCAATCCATGAGCTGCAAATTGAACCCGAATTTGATGGTGACGTCCTGTGAATAACTCCACTTCTACCAATACAAGCGGCTCTGGCTTTTCTACTTTATCCACCACTCGATATCTTAATTCGGCTCGTTTTGCGCCAATTATCCCCTTTTCCACAATTTTCGACAGATTACTTTTCCTATCTTTCAACATATAATCCACAAAGTTATCAACATTATCCACAATTCTTCCACAGGCGACGGCTTTATACAGCTTTCGCATCTGATGCGCTTGAATCTGTGTGCTTAACGCAGCAGCGGCCTTTGGAGTCTTTGCATATACCATCACTCCCCCTACAGGCTTATCCAATCTGTGGATAACTCCCACATAGGGTTCCCCTGATTTTGTGGATAAATTGTGGATATATTTCTTAATCTCGCTGACCATATCTAGTGCAAATGAAGAGCTGGCCTGAGATTCCATTCCCACAGGTTTTTTTACTACAATAATCTCTTTATCTTCATATAATATCTCTAACATGATAGTTTCCTTTTCCTATTTTCATAAAAAACTGCTGTCGCCTAAAAGCGATGGACTTCTAGAATCTAAGTTTTGGTTTGAAAATTTGCTGATATTCCTCATAGCTAAAGCAAGGAATCTTAAGATACATTTAATTTTAAAAATACCTTGCATTTTTTTACCCTTTCATGTATAGTATAAGAAAGTACAGAACGTAGTTTTAAAAACTACATACTAAAGTTTTTTATACTTTGTGCAAAGAGTTCATTTTTTATAATAGAAGGAGGGATTTTTATGATAAAAATGCACATCAAAGACCCTGGCAGTGCCATTACCCATTTTATTGCTATGGTGATGGCAAGTCTGGCAGCTACGCCGCTGCTTCTGAAAGCATATCGGGATTCTGGAAGCTTAGCTACCGCTGCCTTGGCTATTTTTATCGCCAGTATGATTCTTCTCTATGCTGCCAGCACCATTTACCATACCTTAGATATTTCTCCGAATATCAATAAACTGCTTCGCAAAGTGGATCATATGATGATTTTTATTCTGATTGCAGGAACCTATACTCCTGTCTGCATGGTAGTTTTGGGGGACCATACTGGTTGGGGATTACTTTCTCTAGTATGGACCATTGCTATTGTGGGAATTATTATCAAAGCCTGCTGGATTACCTGCCCTAAATGGTTTTCTTCTGTATTGTATATCTCCATGGGTTGGGTCTGTGTTCTAGCTTTAGGAAAAATCGTTCGCGCCCTTCCCACTGCTGCCTTTGGATGGCTTCTCGCTGGAGGTCTTATCTATACTGCAGGCGGAATTATTTATGCATTAAAGCTACCTTTGTTCAATTCTAAACACCAAAATTTCGGCTCCCATGAGATTTTTCATCTGTTTGTTATGGGAGGAAGCTTTTGTCATTATGTGATGATGTATCAGTTTGTCGCTTAATAAGAGTTTGAATTTCATACTTTAAGAGGCTGTTGCAAAATAATAGATTTACACAATATATTGCAACAGCCCCTTTTCTTCTCTATTGATTCAGTCTATCTGATGGTTGGTTCTCTTCCTGCTTCTTTTCATCTTCATCTGCAAATAATGGTCTTAATTCTCTGTCCTCTGGCTTCTCCTGTTTTGGCATATATTTACTGAAAACACTATTCAACATATAAGAGTTGAAAAATGCAATCAATGCTACCCCAAAGATGCTGATTTGGGGGATATAAATAATTGACAAGAATAAAATTCCTGCATCCACAGCTAACATTCCCATTGTATGGAATACATGGCGCACAGACATGAAAAACGAATTAAAAATGGTTCTTTTGACTGGATTGTAAAACCGCGCTTGAAGGGGAAATACATAGGTAAACATGGCAAACCACACAAAAACCATTGCTAAAAAAATGGATATCATCACTGTACGAAGGGTTGATGGAGCAGCCAATCTCATGAAATAATATACATCAAAGGCAAGCAACAGCCCTGTTAGCAGAAAAATCAGCCAGATTGCTGTGGCCTGTTTAAAATTTTCCTTAAAAGACTTAAAAAAAGATTGGATTGTGTATCCATCTTCATCTCTTGCCAGTTTTAATGTCACATAATACATGGCTGTAGTGGAGGAACCTATGGTGACAATCGGGATACTACAGATAATCCACAAAAAGTTTATAACCAATACATCCCAAAACTTCCCAATGAACCGCCAGACAGGGTTATCATAGTTAAAAAAACCTGCAAACATGGGCATTTTCCTCTTTTCTTATCTGTGATATCCTTTTATTATATCGGATTTATAAGGAAAAATCAATTTTATGTCGGAATTTCATAGAAAATTCATTATCTCAATTAAATATTGTCAGTTGAGTATAATGATGATACTTGACCAGTTGCAAAGATTCTATTGTTTATGATATACTGTACAGAACGATAATCGTCACACTATTTGGGGTTGTAATGAAAAACCACTGCCAAATGCTATTGGGAGGTAAAATGCTGTTATGTCGCTTAAAGAGCAGTTGAAAAAAGAAATCCATAGTGAAGGTCAGAAACTGAAAGATATGTCTTTTCAGGATAAGCTCTGGTATATCTGGGAATATTACAAATTTCATATTGGAGGTGTGCTTATTGCTATTTTAATGATATATGTGGTAGCTTCCTCCATTTACAATACTACGATTCACCCAGGGCTTTACTGTGTGATTGTAAATAATCGTTCCTCTCAGTCATTGAATCTTGCGCCTTTAGAACAGGAGTTTCATGATTTTATGGAATTTAACAAAAAGCAGCCTGTATATGTGGAATCCATGTTTATTTCCTATGGTGATGATGCCACGGAATACAGCTATGCTTCCATGGCAAAGATTTCTGCTCTGGTAGCTTCCAGAGATTTAGATATTCTGATAGGGGACCAGGAAACCATAGACCATTATGCTTCTATGGATGGTTTGACAGATTTAAGTCAGCTTCTTCCTGCTGATATTCTCTCTGCGGTAGAAAACCGTATTTCCTATTCTACTGGCAGTAATGGGCAATCCTTATCCATATCATTAGATATTTCTGGAACAGGCTTAGCTGAATCCATGTATCTATCTAAAGAGGCATCAAACCTAAGTATCTTTAGCAACTCCACTCATATAGACCATTCCATTGCCCTAATTCGCTATATTTTTGGTCTATAAGTTCAAATCCAAGAGTTTTGGCCAATCGAATAGAAGCTCGGTTGGACCTATCTATCTTTGCATAAATAGGACAGTCCAGATGTTCATGACACCAAGCAAGAATTGCATGACAAGCTTCTGTTCCATAGCCTTTTTGTCTGTATAGAGTAAATATATGGTATCCAAGCTCAACACCATCTTTTAGGACATTACAAGTTCCTTGACTGTTATTTTGATTGTAGTTAGACTTCATTTCTCCTTCTTGCTCTGTTGCTTTCTGTGTTTCCCAGTTCAGATTTGTAACTCCAGCCTTTCCTACAATAATTCCACTTTTCTTCTCCACCACTGCCCAGATTCCATATTCATAGAATCCATATTGGTGTTGGATATAGCTCTTTAAGAGTTCTGATGTCCGAAATAGATTGTCAGCCTCCTTATCTTCTGCTTCCTTTGGAATCTGCCATTCATCTCCTATCTGGAACTCTCGTATGATAAGCCGCTTTGTCTCTGCAATTATCCATGGAAGTCCCAAATTCCTTTTTACTATCTGCTCTAAATATTCCTGAGTTAGAGATTCTATAGATTCTACAAGATATGTGGCAGCAGATATATCCAAATCCTCACACCCATTTTTCTCCCATATACCAACACAAATTTTTCCTGCTTCTCTTGCCTTCAATAAAACTTCCCTATCGTCTGATACTGTTACAAAATATAGGTTTCCTTCTATCATAACGGAATATTCTCTTGTCATAAATTCTCCTGTAAGTTCCGAAATTCTTTTGCCACCAAAACAATGGATATTCCTGTAGCAATAAAATCGCTGACAGACTGAGCATAAAAAATTCCTATGGTTCCCAGAAATATTGGAAAAAAATATATAAATGGTATCAATGCTGCAACCTGTCGTACTAGAGTAATGATACTGGAAGCCGCTGGTTTTCCTATAGACTGGAAAAATGTAGTGGCAAGCATAACAATGCCAAGCAGACTATATCAAAAGAAGTGTAACCTCATAGACTTTTTAGTTGTTAAGACTGATTTAAGAAAAAATGTAATCATAATTTTAGGAGGCTGTCGCACCACGGCAAATATATCAATGCTTGCTGCGACAGCCTCCTTTTTATGTGCACGCCGATGCAGATGAAACATGCCGCTAAAGTGGCGCATCGGCGGCGCGCGAGTAGGGGAAGTAAACTTCCCTACTCGATTTTGGTGGAATAATGGTTTGCAAGAGGAAGCTTTTGCTCTGCTTTGGGAAAAGTTTTAAATCATCTCTGGTTCTGGATATTCCACCCCAAAGCAATCTATGGTAATACTCTTTATCACCTGTTTTTCAAGCGGTCTATCAGAAAAATCAGTGGCCGTGTCAGCGATGCGGTCTACCACATCCATGCCTTCTGTCACCTTCCCAAAAGCAGCATAAGCACCGTTTAAGTGGGGAGCATTTTTGTGCATAATGAAAAACTGAGAACCTGCAGAATCTGGCTGCATGGAGCGAGCCATGGACAATACTCCAGGCTTATGTTTCAATTCATTTGGAAATCCATTTTGGGAAAATTCTCCTTTGATAGAATAGCCAGGTCCCCCAGTGCCAATGCCTTCTGGACATCCTCCTTGAATCATAAAGCCACTGATTACCCTGTGGAAAATCAAACCATCATAAAATCCTTTTTTGACCAGGCTAATAAAATTGTTGACTGTGTTCGGCGCAATCTCTGGATACAGCTCCGCTTTCATGATATCGCCGTTTTCCATAGTGATAGTTACGATTGGATTACTCATACTCATAGATTCCTTTCCTTGTCTGCGTCATTTATTCTAGTTAAGGTAACAAGCCAAAGCCAAATTGTCTTGAACTTTAGCAGTTTCACGGCCTTTTTATTTTAGCAGACAGAAACAGGATTGGCAAGTATTTACTTCATTATCAATCCTTCAATATCTACCTCCTGTTCAATCATCTGATTTTCTTTCATAAACTGCTCTGTCTTTTTCATTGCCTCTATATCTGAATCTTTTATTGTCATATCAAAATCATACATGGGATACATTTCCTTTACAGCTTCCACAGTAAGCTCTGTCTCTTTGTCAGTAATTTCCATACATTGCTCCTCCTGCTCGCTGATATAATTCAAAACCTCCTTCTGAGCAGCTAGGAATGTTTTGACCTCCTCTGGATGCTCCTCAATATATTTTCCTCCTGCTGCCACTACAATCGTAGCCTCTGTCAAGCCTTCTCCATCTGTCACTACTGGATACCCGTCTTTTTCCATATTATAAGCGGTAGGTCCAGCCAGCAAAGCTGCATCTACACTGCCTCCTGCCAGGGCAGCCTGAGAATCTGGAATACCCATGGAGACAAACTCTATATCAGCTTCTGCCATCCCTGCACTGGCAAGATATGCCACTAAAAGTTCATGGAGAATGGTTCCCTTTGGCCCAGCAACCTTTTTTCCCCGTAAATCCTCAGGAGATTGGATAGATTCATCCTGAGCAAACAACTTAAATGACTTGGGAGAACGGCTGTATGTGCTGATAATTTTAATATCTAATCCATTCGATGCAGCCAATATCACTGATGTTGCGCCTACTGCATATAAAAACTGAATATCCCCTGAAGCTAATGCCTGGGTCTGTTCTGGCCCTGTAGTTAAGTCAGAATATCCCACTTCATATCCCAACTTTTCAAATGCATTTGCAAAAATCTTCTGGTCCTTCTCCACAATAGATGGAACATTTAACGGAGATTTCACATAAGTTACCATAATTGTTCCCAAAGCTTCTCTCTCATTCTGTGCATTTTTATCCTCTAGTTCTTTGGCTTCTGTCTGTTCTACATTCGTCTGACTTGGCTTATCATCTTGTCCTGATTCTTTCTGCCCTATCTCGCTCTTCTGCATGGTTGCCTCTGTATTTTTTCCACTATCTCCTTGTTCTGCCCCAGAGCATCCTGCTAAAGCCATAGAGCCTACTGCAAATGCCAGAACTCCTGCTGCTACCCGTTTACAAATCATATTTTTCATTTTCATATTTTCTCCATTCCTTTCCAATATATCAATACTAAAAAATATTCTGACCATGTATTCTAAGAAAAGACATTTGCACCACAGATTAAGCTATTCCAATTCAATCTGTCTGATAATATCCCGTTTCATCTCTGACAGTTCCTGCGAAAGTAAATCTCTAGGATAAGAAAAGGAATCCAGCTCATATTCTTTTCTGCAAATTCCATCTTCCATCACTACGATTTTTCTTCCAATGCTCAAAGCCTCATCAATGCTATGAGTTACAAACAAAATACCCCTGCGTTCTGTCTCATAAATTCTCAAAAGCTCCTGCTGCATCTGTTTTCTTGTAAAATAATCCAGAGCAGCAAAGGGTTCATCCATCAAAAGATAATCGGATCCATAAGCCAGCGTCCTGGCAAGTGCTACTCTCTGCTGCATCCCACCAGACAGTTGAGACGGATAGGCTTTTTCAAATCCTACAAGTTTTGTGAGTTCTAAAAGACGATTTAGTTCTCTATCTTTAGCTCTATTCTTAGAATGTGGTTTCAAGCTTAGTCCTGCGAGTGTCTTTCTTTGCTTTCGGATTCCAAATAAAATATTATCTTCTATGGTAAGCCAAGGCATTAGACGTGGCTCTTGAAAAATAACCCCTATCTTTTGAGAGCTGAAACCATCTTCTTTGTCTTCTTCTCCCATCTCCACTTTGCCCTGGTCTGCCTTTTCTAGTCCAGCTATCAGACGCAAAAGGGTCGTCTTGCCGCATCCACTACGCCCTAGAACAACCGTGATGCCATGGTCATCTGCATCCAAATTTAAGTGTTTGAGCACTTTAATCTTCTTGCCAGCTACTTGATATTCTTTACACAGGTCCCTGATTTTCATAACATTTAACAGGCACGCCCTTCCACTTCCTTTCCGATGTGGGTAGTTGACATCCTGACCCTCCCTCTAATTTTCTTTTATTCAGTACCCAATGAATCAGAAATTCAAACAACTGATTACATAACATTCCTACAATTCCGATGGTTAAGATTCCTGCTATCACCTTGTCAGAGCGTGACATCTGCTGTGCATCCAATATCAGATATCCAATTCCTTTGGAAGCGGCTATCATCTCTGCCCCAATAATTGCTCTCCAGCTATATCCCATTCCAACTTTCATGCCCACTAAAATATCTGGAACTGCACCTGGCAGCACAATTCTACGAAAGATTTCCCATCTGTTAAGTCCAAAGACTGCGCCTACTTCCAAAAGTTTTCTATCTCCTGACACGAATCCTTTCCTGATATTTAAATATATGGGAAAAAAGGAAGCCAACACAATAATAATAATCTTGGAGGTTTCACCGATTCCAAACCATAAAATCAACAATGCTATCAGACTAATCGGCGGCACATTTCTCATAAACTCCAAAAGTCCTTTATAATATTCTTCTACCTCTGGCAGCGCATAAGCTAAAATTCCTCCCAGAAACGCCAAGGCAAAAGCAATAGAAAATCCCTCCAGTACTCTTTTGAAACTGACAAAAACATGTTGCCATAACATTCCACTTTGTATCATGGTCCACAACGCCTGTGCCACTCTTGCTGGAGGAGGCAGAACATAGACACTCCATATTCCAGATTGTGCTGCCACCTGCCATGCCACTATCAGTATAATAACGCCAGAAAGTATTTTTCCCCATCGTTTCATCGTGTTTCCCCATTCTCCAAAATCGCCTTGATATCTGGAAATGGTTCTAAGCTCCGTTTTAAAATTCCATGAATAAAAGCAATCAAAATCCCATAATTGGCCATTGAAATTCCCTGTTCTTTGGCACATGCTTGCCGATAGCGCATCTCCCGTTCATTGAGCATACAGCCCCCGCAATGGACAACAAGTCGATAATCGGACAGCTTCTCTGGAAATTCTGTTCCCGAAGTAAAGGAAAAAATAGGTTCCTTTTTGGTATATTGTCGAATCCATAAAGGCAGCTTTACAGTTCCAATATCTCCACATTGACGATGATGAGTGCAGCCCTCAGAAATCAATATTTTGTCTTCATCTTGAATCTGGTCCAAAATACGCGCCCCTTCTACTGCCTGTCTCAAATCTCCTTTGTAACGAGCAAATAAAATAGAAAATGATGTAAGGGGTATCTTTTCAGGAACAATGTTTGACACCTTTTTAAAAGCCTGGCTGTCTGTAATCACTAATTTTGGTTTTTTGCCAAGAGTTTTGAGAGCTTCTTCTAGCTCTGTCTCACGGACTACAATAGAAATACAGCCATTATCCAGAAGCGCTCGAATTGTCTGCTGTTGAGGCAAAATCAATCTGCCTTTTGGTGCGGCCTTATCAATTGGTGTCACCAACACAACCATATCTCCTGGTTCTATCAATCCCTCTAATAATTTTTTTTCTTCATCAGTGGAAAGCATAACACTTAAATGTTCTTTCAATTCTTTGATGCCAGTATTATCAAAGGTACTTACCCATAGTACATTTTTCTGGGACTCATATTCTTGTACTTGTTGTCCCTTTGCCAAATCGGCCTTATTAAATACCACCACATAGGGAATCTTCTTTTTTTCAAATAACTTCACCATATCGTAGTCTTCTTCTTTCATTCCCTGTGTTCCATCTACTACCAGTACTGCTAAATCCGTTTTATTGAGTATCTGATGGCTTTTTCTGACCCGAAGCTCCCCCAGTTCTCCCTTATCATCAATTCCAGGAGTGTCAATCATCATCACTGGTCCCAAAGGCAGCAGTTCCATAGCCTTATAAACAGGGTCCGTTGTAGTTCCTTTTACATTTGACACCACTGCCAGATTTTGTCCTGTTACTGCATTCATAACACTGGATTTTCCTGCATTTCTTCGACCAAAGAATCCTATATGAATTCGTTCTGCTGCTGGTGTCTGATTCATTCTCATTGTAAGTTCCTCCCTCTTTTTAAACACGGTCTCCTCGTCCAACAACTACTTTATAGCCAATATGCTCCATGGATTGTTTTAACTTCTCAAGACCTTCTACAGCCTCAATTCCTGTGCAGAGCTTATTATCATAAAGCAGATAATTACCTCTGACATTTTCAGGCGAAAGATTAGGCATCACTACATTAGCTCCTGCCAATATCCCTTGTTCCCGTCCGTCTGATTGCAGTGTTCCCAAAGCTGTTGTAGCAGGAAGAAGCACTTTGGGAAGAAGTAACCGCACAATCGCCAAAAGCTTTAAAGTCTGTTCCACAGTTCCTGCAGATTCCTTTGCAAAATCTGTCTCATGATGGGGAATAAATGGGCCGATTCCCACCATATCTGGCTGAAGCTCCTTTAAAAACTCTAGGTCCTCTAAAAGATAGTCTACTGTCTGATATGGAGAACCTACCATCATTCCTGCTCCCACCTGAAAGCCTATTTCTTTTAAATCCCACAGACAGCGCTTCCGGTTCTCTAATGACATCTCCCTGGGATGAAGCTTTTGATAATGAGTCTTGTTTGCCGTCTCATGGCGCAAAAGATACCTGTCTGCACCAGCCTTAAAAAACATTTCATAGGATTTGCGGTTTTTTTCTCCTACAGAAAGAGTTACTGCACAATCTGGATATGCTTCTTTAATCTTTGCTACAATTCGCGACAGATGGATATCCGTAAAAAACATATCTTCCCCGCCTTGAAGTACAAAGGTACGAAACCCTAGATCATATCCTTTTTGACAACAGGAAATAATCTCCTCTTCTGTGAGACGATACCGAACACAATTTTGATTGCTTCTACGAATTCCGCAATAATAGCAATCATTTTTGCAATAATTGGTAAATTCAATCAGCCCTCGTATCAATACTGCCTTTCCATACCATTGTTCCCTAACCTGTCTGGCCGAAGCGAATAGCTGCTGTCTTAATTCCCTATCCTGAGTTAGCAGGAGTTCTTTCCATTGCTTTCTACCTCCGATTTCCATAAGCCCGCCTCCTTATTTCTATTTTGGGAAATCCTATACCTCATCATACAAAACTATCCACTCGGAAAGGGCGTATCCGATGGAAAGATGATTCTTATAGATTTTCTTTACTCGCCGTGCTCCATACGCTGCCTTAACGGCATACTTCCTCTGTATGGGGGTGTGCAATAAAAAAGCACCCAAACGGGTGCACTGACAGACTTATCCTGCTTTTTGCAGTTTTTTGGCTTTCTGCCTTCTCACTTGGGTCAATCCCTTGTGTCAGCGCATATTCCTACTTTTATTCCTTCTTCCACTTTAAGGCAAGTATTCCTCACCTCGCAGTAATTAGAATTATTATTATCTTAAAACAAAAATACTAAAGAAGTCAAGAGAAAATTGCTGTCTCTAAAGTAAGTTGGCAAGTATCCCTATCATTTAACTTGCACAAGGGTAATTTATTCTCCACTCCCCCCATAGCTCTCCAAATACCGAAAAAATATATACTCGCAGACCAAAAGAAGCTGGACTCTGGATCGTATCTCAATATCTTCTTTTACAAAAAAGGTGGAATTGGCATAGACATTTTCATCTGCCATATCACTTAAAGTATTGCTTCCCAGATTGGTAATAGATATAATAGAAGCTCCTCGGCTTTTTGCCATATTGGCAGCAGCTATGATTAAACTTGTCTCTCCTGAAACCGAAATAGCAATGACAACATCCTCCTCTGTCACCTGTTTTGCACTAATATTCATCAGCGAACTGTCATCATACCAAAATGCTGGCTTCCCGATAATCTGGAGCCGTTTCACAAACTCTGCCGCCACAGTTCGACTGCTGCCTGCTGCGTAGAATTCCACTCGGCGGCTGTTATGAATCTTTTCCAAAATCCGGTCAATCGTTTCTTCTTGGATTAACTGAATCGTCTTATGTACATCCTTTAAAAAATCGGTTGGATGGCATTCCTCTCTTTGATTGCCCTTTCCCTGGAAAGTTTCCACTTTCAAGGCTGCCTTAAATTCTGAAAAACCGCTAAATCCCAATTTCTTGCAAAACCGGATTACGGATGCTGGTGAGGTATATAATTCATCTGCTACTTCCTGTACTTTCATACCAGAAATTTTCTTATTATTTCTAATACAATATGACAGGATTTCATTATCGCTTTTGTTGAGCAGATGAGTATTTTCTGCAATCCGTTTATAAAATTCCATGACAAAATCCCCCAAAATAATATTCAAAAAATGAAATTATTTCAAATTCCGCACTTCCTTCCAAAAGCCTTGAAATCTATTCACAAAATCGTGCAGAACATTTATAGTAGTACTTGTTATTATAACTGTAAAAAAAAGCGCGCGCAACAACAAAGTATTGGAAAGGGGTATAATTATTATGGAAGGTTTTAAAGTAGTTATTGTTGGTGGAGGTTCCAGTCATACACCAGGCATTATCCAGAGTCTTATCGGCAACTTAGACCGTTTTCCTCTTCAAAAACTGGTTTTGTATGATATTGACCCAGACCGTCTGGAGTTAGTTGATACTCTCTGCGGTTCCCTTATTGCAAAGCTTGACCCTGCGTGTGTTTATTTTACTACTACAGACCCAAAGGAAGCTTTCACAGATATTGATTTTGCATTTGCCCAGATTCGTCAAGGCGGCTTGAAAATGCGTGAGAAGGATGAAAAGATTTCCTTAGAGTTTGGAGTCGTTGGACAGGAAACCTGTGGCCCTGGCGGAATGGCTTATGGACTGCGTTCTATCCCAGGAGTTTTCAAGGTAATTGATGATATCCGTACCTATGCACCAGAAGCTTGGATTATCAACTATTCCAATCCGGCTGCCATTGTTGCTGAGGCAACCCGCCGTCAATACCAGAACTACAAAATCTTAAATATCTGTGATATGCCAGTAGCTATTATGCTGTCCTTTGCTAAGATGCTGGGAATGGAAAAATATAATGACTTAGACCCTGTATACTTTGGGTTAAACCATTTCGGATGGTGGACAAAACTGTATGACAAAACAGGTACAGACAGAATGCCTGAGTTGAAAGAAAAAATCATGCAATTCGGTCTGGCAGCCTCTCACGATAAACATCACTCTGACCCGTCCTGGCGCCATACTTGGGAAAATTTTAAGGAAATCCTTACCGACTTTCCAGAATTTCTTCCTAATACCTATCTACAGTATTACCTTTATCCAAAGGAATGTGTGGAAACCAGCGACCCCAATTACACCCGTGCCAATATGGTTATGGATGGGCGAGAGAAAGATATGTATGACCAGGTGCGCCTGATAAAAGAAAGCGGCGGAACCCATGAAGTCAACTTAAATCTATTCAATGCATTTGGCGATTTCATTGTAGATGTAGCATGTTCTATTGCCTATAACAATGCAGACCGTTATCTGGTTATTGTAGAAAATAATGGCTCTATTCCTGCACTGCCCAATGATGCTATGGTTGAGGTTCCTTGTTATCTGCGTCAATGGGGTCCAGAGCCTACCGTCATCGGAGAAATTCCTCAGTTCCATCTGGGAATGATGCAACAGCAGCTTGCTGCAGAAAAATTGATTGTAGATGCTTATTTTGAAAATTCTTACCAGAAAGCTCTGGAAGCATTTACTATGAATAAGACCGTCACATCTGCCAAGGTAGCTAGAAAGATTCTTGACAAGATGATTGAGGCCAATAAGGGGTACTGGCCAGAACTGAGATAAGGGGGTTCTATGAAAGAGAAATTTTCCTTTTCACAATTCCAAAAACTAGGCAAGGTGCTGATGACACCCGTCATGATTATGCCAATCGCAGGAATTCTGGTTGGTGTCGGCTCTGCCTTTACCACAAAGAATATTGTGGAGCTGATGCCATTTCTTGGCACTACCTATGTAAAACTGTTCTTTAATCTGCTGAAAGCCATGGGAAATACTGTGAATTCCTACCTTCCTATCATTTTTGCTGTTTCTGTAGCTGTGGGCTACGCCAAAAAGGAAAAAGGAATTGCTGCTTTATGTAGTGTAATTGGCTTCCTTGCTATGAACAATGTGATGAATGTCCTTTTGACCAGTCTTGGCAAGTTAGACCCATCAGCCATGACAACTGGTCAATCCATGGTTATGGGAATTGCTTCCCTGGATACCGGAGTTTTCGGTGGTATCCTGGTAGGACTTTTAGTGGCACGTCTTCACAACCAATATTATAATATCCAGCTTCCTCCAATTTTGGGTATTTTCTCTGGAACAAAATTTGTTCCTATGGTTACTTTGCTGGGATGCTCAGCTCTAGGTTTTGTGATGGCATTTGTATGGCCTATCGCTCAGAATGGTCTTACCTTGATGGGTCAGCTTATCTATAATACTGGCGCCGCTGGAAGTGTTATTTATGGACTAAGTGAACGTGCTCTGCTGCCTTTTGGCTTGCATCATTTCATTTATACACCATTCTTCTTTACCAACTTAGGCGGTTCCATGACAATTGATGGCAATCTTGTAGAAGGTGCATTGAATATTTACAATGCTATCCTAGCTTCTCCAGATACCATGTTTGACATCAATATTTCCCGTTTTGTTATGAACGGAAAAGTAATTTTTGCTATGTTTGGTATGCCTGGTGTTGCTCTGGCCATCTACCAGACTGCAAAACCAGAGAAAAAACAACAGGTAAAGGCTCTGCTTATCGCCGCTGTAATCCCATCTATATTTACAGGTATTACAGAACCTATTGAATATTCCTTCCTGTTTGTAGCACCTGTTTTATTTGTCATTCATGCAGGTTTTGCCGGACTTTGCTATCTGCTTACTTATATCTTTAAGGTCAATGTTCCAGGCCCAAGCGCCTTTGGTGGCCCGTTTTTAAGCACAATTTTTAATGGAATGATGCAGGCAGATAAGGGTTCCAACTGGATTTGGATTTTCATTTTAGGTATTATTTTCTTCTTCCTGTATTATTTTACCTTCCGGTTTATGATTTTAAAGTTTGACTATAAAACTCCTGGACGTGAAGCTGACGAGGAAGAAGTGAAACCTTTAGGCGGAAAGAAGGTCAGTGATGATATCTTGGAGGTTATCATCAAAGGTTTGGGCGGTGCTGACAATATCTTAAATGTAGATGCCTGCTTTACCCGTCTTAGAGTGAAAGTAAAAGATAATGCTTTGGTTATGTCTGATAATGAATGGAAATCCCAGACTGGCGCCAATGGAGTTGTGCGTGTCAATGATGGGGTACAGGTTATCTATGGAACTAAGGCTGATGTCTATAAAAACAATTTGAAGAATGTGTTGGGGATGGAATAGAATATCTCTGAAAGTTGTTAAAGTTGTCTTAGAAATAACGCACGGAAGAAGGCTGCTCCCCGTCCTGCGGCTTCGGAACCAGTAACACTAAGTCTCCATCTATCTGCTAAAAGCAGGAACAAAAGCCCCTAAACTTGCTGTGCTCGAACAATAGGGACTTTTGCTCCTAACGCAGATAGCTAGACAATACCTTATGACACGAAGTGTCCTCACTCTGAAGGAGTCTGTATTATTTCATTATATTTATTGTACTGGGCCAACTACGATAACAACTATTGAAACCTAGAACGATTGGTAGTTCTAGTTCGTAGAATTGCCAACTAAAGTTTCTCTATTTTCCTCAACATTTCTTTTTCCTGGTCATCAAAAAGAAGCAGTTTATTATATTGATAATATCTCTCACATTGATACTGCTGTAAAAACTCTATACTATAGAAACTGGTATTTAAGCCTGTGACAAATACCACCATCTCCTGACTGCTTCCAAATGCTGCTTCCATAAAATCAAATACATGCTCTAGTCTCTCGCCGCATTGGTCAAACAAAGACTCATAAATGCCATTTTCCTTTTCAAAAACTTCAGAAACCTTTTCCCATACTTCTTCCACGGTCTGTCTATGCTCTGCTTTTATCTCTTGAAGTGTTTTCTCCAAAATTTGCATCACATCCTGATACAAATGGTCTTCTTTTTTGCTTAACAGTTTAGACTCCAGTTTATATTTGCGTTCTGCCTGCATCCCTGCGGCCAGCCCTGCCAAATATTCCACAGAAGATTTATATTCTGTCTGCTGATTGTAGTTTTTTGGCTTTAGGTGTCGAAATATCCGAAGCAGTTCCTCCACTCGCTCTTGTTTGTTTGCTACTTCCTGAAATCCTTGATTTAATGCTGCTAAGAGGAGGCTCATAACGCTGAGTCGCTCGTCAAAGGCTGCCCGTTCTAACTTCTTATAAATTCCTTCCTGTACCTGCCCATTTAAAATCTCTTGTATCTCATAATCTTTCTGATATTTATAGTAGAGTTCCAGATAGTTGGCAAAATCCTTGGCAATGCCAGGATGCTGGATATACTGAAAAATCACTTCTCGGTCAGCAATTTTATTCAGCTTTTCATAGACCTCAATCAGCCTGGAAAGGTCTTCCCATCCCCTTGGGGTGGCAAATAATTTTCCATCTACGGTTGTCTCTATATGACAGAAATTCTGTTTCTTGATATCAAGATAAGACAGAATCACTGGATGGATATTTACCTGTTGAGCATATTCCCTCCATACTGGAAAATCTGCTTCCACGGGAATCATTTTTATTCGGTCTAAGGTGACAATATCAAATTCCCGTACTGATTTGTTGTACTCAGGGGGATTTCCTGCTGCCACGATAATCCAACCTTGGGGAATACTGTGATTTCCAAAGGTTTTGCATTGAAGGAACTGCAGCATAGTAGGTGCCAGAGTTTCGGATACACAGTTAATCTCATCAATAAACAAAATTCCTTCTTTTAATCCTGTCTCAGCAATTTTGTCATAGATAGAGGCCACAATCTCACTCATGGTATATTCTGTCACAGAATAACGTCTGGAATCGTAAATTCTGTCTTGAATAAATGGAAGGCCAATGGCGCTCTGTCTGGTATGATGGGTAATCGTATAGGCCACCAAACCAATGCGACATTCCTGGGAAATTTGTTCCATAATCTGAGTTTTTCCTATCCCTGGCGGCCCAATAAGCAGCACTGGTCTTTGACGAATCGGAGGAATCTCATATGCCCCATAGGTATCCTTGAACAAATATGCCTCAATGGTATCTTTTATCTCCTCTTTGGCTCGTTTGATATTCATAAATCAATTCCCCCTTTTTCTCCTATCTGCTCCTCTATCTCTTGTTCCTCCAAAATCAATTTTATTGCCCAGGAAGGCACAGATACATCTTCATATTGATTTTGGATAAATACAAATGCTGTATCATAGGAAGGCATTTTTACTGGGTAAATCCCTTTTCCGTCTGTAAAATAAACCAGCCCGCATAAATTCTTTAAAATTTTATTTTTAACCATATCATTTATATATCTGAAAA
>DEPC01000142.1 GCA_002358555.1 Hungatella sp. UBA3402
AGTATACTTTTTGGTACATTTCTTTATAAAAATTGCACTATATTATTCTATAATTAAGCTTTATAAGAATTGAATAAACTTTTATATAGGTATTCTAATAAGTTAATTACTACAACAAGTTATCTTATAATACATTTATATAGTATTTATGTATTACAGCAAAAAATAATCTATGTTATAATCTAACCCTAAATGGAAGTATCTCTTATCCCCAAATTGACAAAGACTTAATCTCCAATTATAATAAATCCAATCTATATTTTCTGTTTCTTCACATATAATCATCATTTTATAATAAACTACAATTATTTGTTATAACAAAATTTATAAAATAGAAAATGAGGAATCAATATGTTAAACCCAAAAGACAAGGTAGGCATCGTATGTTGTTCTAACGGAATCTCAACTAGTGCACAAATAACAATAACACAACTGAACAATACTCTTCAAAAAATAGGGCTTGTTCCAATTTTTAGCAACTATATTTATGAGAAAAATTCTGTATTCAGCGGAACTGCCAAGGAAAGGGCACAAGCCCTTATGGAGTTTTATATAGATTCAGAAATAAAGATGATATTTGATATTTCAGGTGGAGATATTGCAAATCAAATTATCCCTTATCTGGATTTTGATGTAATTGCAGAAAATCCGAAACTATTCTGGGGATACAGCGATTTAACTACGATAATAAACGCCATCTATACAAAAACAGGTCTGCCTTCTATATTGTATCAGGTAAGAAATCTAGTCTATGACCATGGTGAAGTACAACAATATCGATTTTCTGATACAATATTCCGGCAAAAACCTTCTCTCTATGAATTTCCCTATAAATTTGTACAGGGTACTCATATGGAAGGAATCGTGGTTGGTGGAAATATCCGATGCCTTCTAAAACTGGCTGGCACTGAATTTTTCCCAGATTTAAAAGGGAAAATACTGTTTTTAGAAGCACGAAACGGAAAAGTTCCTCATATGATTACTGCTCTCAGTCAGTTAAAAATGATAGGGGCCTTTGACCAAATATCTGGAATTTTGTTAGGTAGCTTTACCCAGATGGAACAAGATAAGATTTGTCCTGATATGGTATCTTTAGTCCAAGATTATGCAGGTAATCTTCCCATTGCAAAAACCCAAAAAGTAGGTCATGGAACCGATTCTTATGGAATTATCATTGGCAAATATAGAGCTTTTTGATATTATACTGAGTGCCAGATAAATCTGCCATGAGTATACTTTTATGGAATGAGCATGACTAATGTCCCCATAACCATTAAGATTAACCCGATTAACGCCTTCATTGACAGCCATTCATGAAATACAAAATAGGAAAATACAACTGTCACTAAAATACTAAGCTTATCAATAGGAACTACTACATTAGCCAGCCCATCTTGTAAGGCTTTATAATAACAAAGCCACGAACTGCCAGTAGCAATTCCCGACAGACAGATAAATTTAAACTCCTCTTTTGGTATCGTTTTTATTTGCTGTTGTTTTCTCTCTGCAACTACCATAATCCATGCCATAAGCAAAACTACGCCTGTGCGGATTGCCGTGCCAAGATTAGATTCCACACCGGAGATTCCAATTTTTCCAAGTATAGAAGTTAGGCTGGCAAACACAGCAGAACCCACGGCATAAAAAAGCCATCTAACTCCCTCTGCTTTCTGCCCTGCTGCTATATCTTTTCTTTCAATCATCATAAAAGTACCAATCCCAATCAACCCAACACCTATGGTCTTTGGTAGATTGATTTCTTCATGCAGAAAAATAAATGCCAACAGTATGGTAAGGATTACACTTGATTTATCAATCGGAACCACCTTGTTAATATCTCCAAGCTGAAGAGCCTTGAAATAACATAACCAGGAAGCTCCTGTTGCCAGCCCTGATAACATTAAAAATATCCATGTCCTGCCAGTAATTGATATAATCTGGGATTGTGAACCTGATATCAATACCATTATCCATGAAAATATCAGTACTACTATAGTTCGGACAGCAGTTGCCACTGTAGAATCTGTTTTTTTGATTCCGCATTTAGCTAAGATAGAAGTAATTCCTGCGAACAGAGCCGAACTAAATGCAAATATAATCCACATAACAATCTCCCTAAATTTGCCTATGCTTTTTAGCATATTATTTCTTAATCAATTACTATATCGGCGTTTTCTCGCAAAAAATACCTCTAACATAGATTTTGATTCGTTTTCTTATCTATATTAGAGGCAAAATCTGTAATTGTAAGGGTCTATGCCAGAAACAATTAAATAGGAAGCTTCAAAACAATTTTCGTAAAGCTCTGTTCTTTATTGGTATGTGCCACTGGCTGATGGCCATCCCGGGGAAATGCTGCGTAAAACATTCCTTTTGTAATCTTAATTACATGCTCTCGCTCCCCTGTCAAACGCTGGGCATCTTTCTGAGCGTCATAAGGAATGACTGTCTCAAGCTTGAGGATATCTTCCCATGCTACCTCCTCGCTGCCTTCCACTAATATCTGTACATCAATATATTTCTTATGTGCCTCAAAGGTTCCTTCAAGGATTGGCCGTGTTATACCTTTCTGCACCATAAAATATCCGCCATCAAACTCATATCGTCCTTCCTTTAGTTCGTCAAGGCTATGAATAGCCTCCATTCCTTTCCTCAAATTCGGAAGCAATGGTTCATATTTCATAATATTATCAATACAGTCAATAATCATAGAAGTTCCTTCCTTCATTTATCTCTTCATTATAATGTAAACTGAATAGTACAAAACCCTGCATACATCAACAAAAGTACAATACCTTGAACTCTGGAAAGTCTTCCCCGAATCAGAGCTGGCACAGTCATGAGCAGCATAACGGTAAACATTACTGGAATTTCCAGCACAAGGGAGGCATTACGGCCAAATAACATGGAACTTTGCGGAACACTAAAGGGTGCCAATGTGACAGAGACACCATTAACCAAAACTAAATTAAAAAGATTGGCTCCAATCACATTTCCAAGGGAGAGAGCTCCATGTCCTTTCATCAGAGATGTAATGGCTGTCACCAATTCTGGCAAAGAAGTTCCAAGGGCAACAAAGGTCAACGCAATTACGGATTCTGGTACACCAAGGGCTTGAGCAATAAGAGTTCCATTATCCACCAGCAAATCTGCACCTACAGCTATTAATGCTGCACCTATAATTAAAAGGACAATATTTTTCCCAAAAGAGTTTTCTTTTTCTTCCTCCCCTTCTTCTTCCTCTGGAGGATTATTTTTCATCTGCAATACTGTAGTAACCATATACACAACAAAAACAGCCAGCAATATCACTCCAACCCATCTGCTGAAATATCCGTTAAGATATGCTACTCCTGCATAAAATGCTGCAGTGGCAAAAAAGAAGATTACTGGGGTGCGCAGCGTTTTTTTATCTACTGGCCCTGGTTTGACTGTAATCGTGATTGCTGCAATCAAAGCAGTATTACAGATAATAGAGCCGATGGCATTGCCATAAGCAATTTCACTGTGTCCAGTCAACGCCGAAGTGGTGGAAACCATAACTTCTGGCAATGTTGTTCCAATGGAAACAACCGTTGCGCCAATCAATAACTCTGGCAGGTGAAATTTTCGTGCAATCCCTGTGGAGCCATCTACAAACCAGTCTCCACCTTTGATTAAGCAGACTAGTCCCACAATGAATAGTAATACAGGAATCATCATATTCGTTTCTCCTAACTCATATTTTGTGACAGTTTAGATAGCCATGCCATTTTGTTAATCTTTAAAAGTTAAATTTCAGAAAAACCTTCTTTAACCTTGCGAGCGCCGCCAATCCGGCGAAACTGTTTCAAAAACTCCCAAGTAAAACGACTTTCTTCATATACAGCTCCATGGGGCATATCTCTCATTATGCTAACTGACACCATTGGCTTTCCATAACTGTTCTTATGGACAACAGTAGAACAATCATTCTCTTCTCTGCTCTCCACAGAGATACAGCCATTGGCAGCAATCAATGGCTCAATCATCAAATCTTCCTCTACACAAGCTGCTCTATCTCTATCGCCAAAGATAAATGCAAAAGGCATCTCATATCCGCTTTCTAAAAAAGTATTTAAGCATAAAATAAATTCTTTGTCAAATTTTGGATCCATAATACTGGAATCTTCTTTCATCATTGCAGCTGTATTTCCAACAGGAGCATTCCAGGAAGAAGCTCCTGCAAACAGATGAGGATAGCTTATCACAGCTTCACGAACTATCATCCCTCCATTTGAAAATCCAGTAAGATAAATGCGGCTGGTATCAATTCCAAATTCTTCCTCCATTTTATATACAATTTCTGGAAATATCATGCCATCCCTTGGGAGGAACCAAATATTTCCAGGAGAATCCGGTGATACCAGAATAAATTCTCCTGTTTCATCTGCAAGCCTATCCCAACCGTTTTTTGTTGTAAACAGCCATGCTGGTTCTCCTCTGCCATGTACAGTAAATACCAAGGGAAGAGCCTGAAGCTGCTCTTTTGTCCTTTTATTAGGTAAATGTATGAAATAATCATATTCATAGCCATTTACTACTGCTGTGCGGCGCAGAAAACGAGGATTTTCATAAAACTCTTTTTTGCTGTCTCTTAATGACAAGGTTCCATCAGGGCTGTTTTTCCAGCGAATCACATGTTCAAAACATTGTTCCAAGATTATCCGGCTCAGCTTAGGAGATTCCCAGCAGAAATCTCCAAACAATACTCGCATCTGCCAAGCAGGATTTTCCTCTGAGATTGCTATTTTCCCATTCCATCCATTAAGGCTTATCTCAGACTCTGAGCATTGACCATAACATCCAGTAAAATAGTGAAAAACTGTATCCGATTGTTGACCATTTTTTTGAAACATCCATAAATGTACAGGGATATCAGAATTTTTTCGATTATAGCAGGTGCTGACCTGGGGAACTAGCCAATGATTAGAAAGAGATTCTGCCTTTGAATAATCATTAGGCATACCATTTACAAGGACAGCAGCGGCAAAAAAATTGGGATACTCTACAAGGACATTTCCAGCAAATACAGCTCCATCTTCATATGCTGCCACATATAGCATAGTCTCCCAACACCATAACCTGCCTTTTCTTCCCCATATTGCTGTATTGCTGCGGGTTTTAAATTGATTGCAGGTTTCTTTATAGATTTCCAGAAAAAGGCTTTTTGGCTGGGCAGACCATCCTTGTGGAACAACAGGAACTACTAGGATTGACTGGCTCTCTTCAGCCAAACTCTGCCATCCAGAACGAATGGAAAAATCCTTGGCTGCCTCTATGGTGTCCGCCTGAGTTTCAGGCGGGCACAAATAGATGGTTTTGCAAGGGTCACAGGCGGCTTTTGATGAAATATAATAGTATATTGAATGAGTTAATTTCTGTTCATCCATAATAAGTATTTCCTTACATTGGGAAAATAATTACTGCTGCAGCACTCAATGCTACAATCCTTATTAAATACATAGGAACTGAGAATTTCCAGAATTCGGGCAGTTTGTATTTACCCATTCCCATAATCATGGCAGGCATACCGTCAATTGGCATATATCCTCCCTGCCATCCAGATACTACTACTGCTGCTGCGGCAGCAGTTGGATTTAATCCAAGACTCATACATGCTGCAATGGCAATCGGAGCAAAGATATACACAGAACCCATATTGGAGCCAGTAAAAGTTGCACAAGAACTGGTTAGTAGAGAAAAGAGCAGAACTACCAAAACCGGAGAGACATTGGTTCCAAGAGTTCCTGCAATCGCTTCTCCAATCATTGCAGTGAATCCAGAGTTTGCCAAGGCATCTGCTACACCGATGACTCCAGCCATCATAAGGATTACAGGTGCAAACATATTCTCACGGAACTCTTTAAAATCAACCACCTTAATCAGCAGTAGAACCATAGCTGCCATACCTGGAATTGCATAGGCCATATTGCCTAATGTATTTAGGAGCATCATTCCGATTACACTAATAATAAACAGAAGAACTGTTGCTTTTTCTTTCCATGCTGGCATCTCTACTGCCTTTGTCTTATCAATCTTATCATTGGCATCTTCCTCAGCCGCTGCAATGGGATGGTCTGGAAGCAGTTTATAGGAAACTAGACACCATGCCAGAAAAGCTGCTGCCATAACAAAGTTTACCATAGCAAACTTTACCATAGAAACCTGTTCCATATATCCGGCAGTTTCCAAGACAGAGCTTACAACTCCATAGTAAAGTGCCACATTAAAGGGAAGAAGCGGATGGTTCGTGGCAAATCCTAAAGGCATCATCAGCTTGGAAGTAGGCATCTTTTCTGTATAAGGGATGGTTGAAATTAAGGACAGAATCAATACATAATATCCTGTATTCCCACCGCCTACAAGGCTGGCGCCCAGCATTACAACAATGACAAGAAGAGCATAGCTCTTATAACCGCCCTTATTTACCAGAGAAATCAATGCCTCCTTTACTTTATCCATAAGCCTAGTTTTTTGGACTCCTGCTAGAACTACCATAAAGGTTGCAATCATGATTACACTTGAATTTGCAAAACCTGCAAATGCCTCTGGCACTGTGGATAAGCCTGTAAGTACCAAAAGGATACATGCCAGAATTGGTGGTGCTCCAAATGGCATTACATCAAACATGATTAAAGCAATCATGATAATCAGCACAGCAAGTGCAAGAATCATTTGTATTGTCATTTCATTTATCTCCTTTTCATTTTCTTTGATGTTAGCTAATTGAGAAATGCAAAACTCTGCCGAATATTCTCGATAACTTTGACTTTCGCAATCACCTATTCTTTGATGTGATGAGTTTGCTTCCTCCCCTTTCTTACCCAATTTGTGCAGGAAATCTCTCATCTGTTTAAGAGGATATCCTGCACAAATCTGATAGTACTTCCTTGCGGAAATAACAGTTTTTTATGCGCAGACTCGTGGAGCTATGCCGCAAAAGCGGTGCACAGCACAGGTTGCGCAGCGAGTAGGGAAGATAAATCTTCTCTACTCGGTTCTTAGTAGATGTTCTCTTAAAAACTGGTATGCGAATTGGTCAATCTGTCTGCCTAGAGATGGCCCATAACCGCCGCAGGAATAAGAAATATAGGTGGCATCTGCTCCAGCCTTGGTCAATGCTTTATAAAGCATTTCACTCTGCTCCATAGATACAATAGGGTCACGGCCGCCATGGAACAGACAAACAGGAGGATTTTTTTCATCTACATATTGGATAGGACTACATTTTTTTGTCAGCTCTATGTATTGCCAATCAGGGTCAGATTTATCTCCCTTTTCTAACACCTCTCCTAGCTTTTTCATGGTACGGCCAGGGCCTGTATATCCTACAATAAGTGCAGGAATGATTCCTGCCTGGTCATTTCCCACGTTCTCTATCTCTGTGCCAGTCAAGTCCTTAGGGTCTCCAGTCAAATTTTTGACATTGGTTCTTAAACATTCCACTAAATCTCCAGGAGCATAGAAAAGACATGCTGCCTTCACAGCACTGGAATATTCGAGATTTCCTCCTACACTGCCTTCAAGCTCTGGACAGTGAGAACTTAGAGCCACCATAGCCGCCAGATGACCTCCAGCAGAATTTCCCAACACTCCAATCCGATTAGGGTCAATATGGTAGGTTTCTCCATTTGCTTTTAAAAAACGGACTACCGCTTTTGCATCATGGATACATGCGGGAAAAATGGCTTGGCTGACCAGACGGTAATCAGGACAGACAATGGTATAGCCTTCTGCTGTCATGCGCACAAGGTCCCTGCAGTACACTGCTTTTTGCGTCACCTGTTTATATTCTCCCCACATCCAGCCACCGCCAAAATAGTAGATGATGCAAGGGCCTGGTTCTGTTTGAGAAGGAGACTGGTAAATATCTAATTTCAATGTATAAGGTTGTCCATTATCAAGAGTAACCTCCCCATATACAATATCCTCATACCGAGGCGACTGTTCTGGTGGACATAACGGTTTTACTTTGGGTGGAAGATACATATCACTGCACCTTTGCAGATGTGGGATTATAAAGCCCTACTGTCTCTCGCTTTTTCCCCATTACATCTTCCTCTGTAAAACTCATATATTTCACGCCAATTCGGTCTTTGTAGGCAAATGCCAGATGAAGTCTGCCATCTGCTCCCTGCATAATATATGGATATTCATACTGTTTATTGTTGGTTTTATTTTCATCACCCATATATCCCTCTCCTCGCTCCATATAGCGAATCATGGGGAAAGTAAGACCGCCGTCTTCTGACAGGGCAACTGCCACTGGACAGCGCAGTCCTGGCCAAGATGCAATGCCTGGAGTTGGACATGGAGTGCAGGTAGGATTGTAGGCAATGGCAATTCTTCCGCTTTTAAGCTTTACTGCACTGATACTGGAATTGTTGTTGGGAAGGACTGTGGGGATAGGAGCTGTCCAGGTATCTCCATTATCATTTGATTCGCTGCGATAAATATTGTCGGCTGCTCGACTTCTCATAAATGCCACCAGATGCCCTGCTTCCAGTTCTACCACATTGGCATGTACTGCTCCATTGCTGTTAGGCATATCGACTCGTTTCCATGTCTTTCCCTGGTCATCAGAAATGCGAAATGCTGTTGGGTCCCCAGTAAGTCCTAATTCGGAATCTGTACAAATCCAATTTCCAAATATCCAGCGTCCATTTGACAATATCTGGATAGGTTGTCTGCAAAAACTTCCCTCCTCTGGAAAAACAGTTTCATAATCACTCCATGTTTTTCCTCCATCTTCACTTTTCTGACAGCGGATAACTGAGGTAAACTGCATATTGTCCTTGCCCTCTACGCGGGATAGCTGAGAAGTGTACATAGCCCATATCTTTCCGTCAGGCCCTGCAAACAGAGATGGATTCTGCTCGCTTCTTTCTGGGTCATGAGAAATCTCCACTGGCTCTTCCCATTTATCAGCACCTTTCGGAAGGCGGGCACAGACCACATTGACATCTGCATTTCCTTCAAAAGAGCCTGCAAACCAAGTACATAACAAGTCTCCATTTTCCAACTCCAAAAGTCCTGGCCCATGAGCAGTTTTATAATCCCCTGGAGGAATCATAGCCTCCACAGTGCCAAGCTCCTCATTCCAATACATGGTTCCGTCAGGTGTCAATCCTGGTAATTTTGTATACTCCATATTTCTTCTCCTTTTTATGAAAATTTCTAATCCATTGTTGCATTAATTTGTGAGTAAATAGTGCTTGATACTCGTATTATGTGCGTTGCGAAGCAACGGAGTAGTGGTGCCTGCGTCTAGCTTTGCAGACTTGCGGAAAGCAAAGCTGAGATACACGCCTCCGTAAGAACGCCTCCGGTGTTCTTGAATGCGTCGCCCTGTGAAATCCTACTGCTTGTCTGCCATACGGATTGCATAGTCCATTGCATTAATGAGACTCAGTTCACTCGCAAGTCCGGTTCCTGCCTGGTCAAATGCAGTTCCATGGTCTACCGATGCACGGATAATGGGTAATCCAAGCGTAATATTGACTCCAGCTACTGCATCCCATTTCTTTTCTTCCTGGTTATATACAAACCCCACTACTTTTAACGGGATATGGCCCTGGTCATGGTA
>DEPC01000150.1 GCA_002358555.1 Hungatella sp. UBA3402
AATCCAGTAGAGGTCTTGATGAAATCTGCTCCAGCTTCTGTCACAAGCTGGCACATCTTAATCTTTTCCTCCTCTGTCAAAAGACAGGTTTCAATGATTACTTTCAATATATGTTCTCCACACACTGCTTTAATCGTGCGAATCTCGTCCAAAACCCTATCATAGCGTCGGTCTCTCAAATCTCCGATATTGATTACCATGTCAATCTCATCAGCTCCATTTTCCAAGGCATCCTCTGTCTCAAATACCTTTGTAGCTGTGGTGTTATAGCCATTGGGAAAACCAATCACCGTGCAAACCTTCATCTTATCTCCGACATATTCCTTAGCTGCTGCCACATAAGATGGCGGAATACATACAGATGCTGTCTGATACTTTATTGCATCATCACAAATCTGTTGAATTTCTGCCCAGGTTGCCTCCTGGGTCAAAAGTGTATGGTCTACTGCATGAAAAATTTTTTCTCGATTCATAGTCTAAAAATTCTCCTTTTCTAAGATTCAATAGCAATAAAAATCTATAACTATTAGTTTATCCTTTCTTACAACACTTTACCACCCAAACAGGTCTGGCTCATCTATCTCCACAAGCTGATATACTTGGTACTCTCTCTCATACATATATCCCAGCTTTTCTGCCAGATCTACTGATTGTTGGTTGGTGGCATCCCAGTTGGGAATAATATCTTTCTGCAAACATTCCAATAAAAAGGCAGCACTACAGGCAAGAGCCAAACCTTGTCTGCGGTATTCCCTCCTTGTAGCTACCTGTATCTCCATCATGCCTTCACTGGCACCATAGGCAGAACATCCGGAAACAATCTTACGGTCCTTGACCGCTACATATCCAAAACCATGAAGTTTAAAATGATGGAAATCCTCAAAATTCTCACATAAAGCCTTGCTCCATTCTTCCTTCATGGCAAGATGATATAACTTCTCATCTATATGTTTCATTTTGATTCCTTGAGGAATGGAATCTCTATACATTTTCAGCTTCTCCATATCAAAATGGTATTCATCTTTTTTCAAAGCATATCGAGTTACTGTGCGAAGCTGTCCAGCTAACCTCTCCTCCAACCACTGTCCCCAGCGCTCATTCTGGGGGTAGAGATATGCATGGCCTGCAGATTCATAAATCTGTCTTTTTAAATCCAATGCCCTGGCACCTCTTGGTGGCATTCCCAGTAAATAGGCAAAATCTCCAACTACAATAAGACAATAGAGAGAAAGACCCAGTTCCGGCACCCATACACGCCCCATGGTTCCCTCCACAGCTCCTCGTACCAGTACCTCCTTACTGTGCATACAGATATTCCCAATGCCTTGACGCTGTTCTTTTCCCAATTCAATCATCCTACAACTCCTCCCAATTTACTGGATTGGCTCTCTGAACTGCTAAAACAATGTATTTCCTATCCTTTTTCTTTTTAGTATATCACATTTTTATAGATAATTCCATTTTTTTTGAAGACAATACCCTCTGTTTACCGTTATAATAGACAAAGGAGGTGGGCAGGATTAACGCAGACATTCAATTGGAACAGTGGATTGACCAATATCAAAACCTGATTTATTCCATCTGTTTCCAACTTACTAATGATTACTTTGATGCGCAGGATCTGACTCAGGAAACCTTTCTCTCCGCCTATAAAAGTCTTGCAAATTTTGATGGCAAAAATGAAAGGGCATGGTTGTGTAAGATTGCTTCCCACAAATGCTTAGATTATCTAAAACATTCTGGCAGAAGACAGATTCCTACAGAGGACCAATATCTGATTACCTGCTCACAATTAGAACCAGCTCCTGAACAAAAAATCATTGATGAAACATTGAGGCAGGAGTTGTATGATTGCTGCATGAAACTAAAGCCCCCATATCGAGATGTAGCGTTAGACTATTTTTATTATGAACTTGATGTAGCTGAGATGGCAGCAAAAACTGGAAAAAACTTAAAGACCATTCAAACCCAAATTTATCGGTCAAAAGCTATGCTGCGTAAGCTGTACAGAAAGGAGGATTTGCTAAATGGATAACAATTTTTTTGAAAAAAACTCATTTTCCTTAGAAGCTATGGCCTGTGATGATTCAAAAGCAGAACAATTTGCAGATTATCTGGAGGCAAAGGGGCTTTATACTGCTCCAGCCAACTTAAAATCCTCCATTCTGGAACGGAGCCGCCAGATAGATATTCAACTGATTGCTGGTGCTGGACGTCTTTCCAAAAGGGCAGAATTATTGCGCTATGGATTAAAGGTAAGTTTTGTGGCGGCATGTTCCATCGCTGCTATTATCACCATGCCACAGCCAAACTCCAGACAATCCGTGTTACAACCGATTTCCAGATATACCCCTATTTATGTGGAAGCTTATGAAAAAGTACAAGAATGGAACGAAAAAATTGACGAATTTTCCAAATCATTATTCTATATGGAGGTGCCTTTACATGACGAATAAAAAAAATAGACTAATTACTTTCTTTGTTTCCTTAATTCCAGGAGCAGGGGAAATGTACTTGGGATTTTATAAAACAGGAGTCAGCATTATGAGCCTGTTCTGGGGAACTATCGCATTATTTGGCACTCTACTGCCACCAATCTTTTATTTGCTCCCTGTACTTTGGTTTTACAGCTTCTTTCATACCCACAATCTAAACAGTATGTCTGACGAAGAATTTTATACCTTAGAAGATGATTATTTGTTCCACATACACCCTCAAGATATTCGTAGCTTTACTCGCAAAAATCAGAAATGCTTAGCTTTGGTGTTAATCCTTATGGGGATCAGCATCATCTGGAATCACCTATCAGCAGGATTTCGGCATCTCTCCAATTTGCTTGGCCTATCTTCAACCCTTCTCTCTTTTCTTCATTATTGGGTGCAGGCTATTCCTCAGTTGGTCGCCGCTTTCCTAGTCATTCTTATTGGCATAAAGCTAATTCAAGATAAAAAGGATACTTTGGAAACTCTACCTCGATTAAATGACAGAAGTGAAGAAGAAATATACCAAGACGAACCAGAGACCGAACAAAAAACAGATGCAACCCGTGAAACAGCATGATTTCTCAAATTCCTTAATTGGGGGCTGTTGCAAACATATATCCATCTATCATTTTGCAGCAGCCCATTGTTTCTGTAATTTTTCATTCAATTTCCTATAAATTCTTTGCTGAAACCATGGTTCCGTCGAAGCTGCCAGGACATCTTCAGGCTCAAACCATGCCACGCCACTATTTTCATCTTCCTTTATTTTAAGAGATTCTCTTTCGTCTGCTTCTAAAAGATAAGTAATATTTAAGTGTAAGTGGCTTGGAACATACTCTCCCTTCTTTTCATGACCATCTACAGTCAATACTTCTAAAGAAAAGATATCTTCTGAAATCGCCTGAACATGGCTTACTCCACTTTCTTCTTTTACTTCCCTAATAGCTACCAATAAAAGGTCCTTTTCTCCATCAGCATGTCCTCCCAGCCAAGACCATGAATGATAAATATTGTGGTAGACCATCAAAACCTTTATACGCTCTCGGTTTACTACCCATGCAGAAGCCGACATATGAGCTAAAAGGTTAGTACGGCAAAAAATATCAGAATCCTTAGCCAACCTTTCCAAAATAACCTCTTTATCCCTTTGCTCCTGTTCATTCCATGGCTTATAGTTTTGAATCTGACTCATTAAACTGGTGGTATCTTTATAAAATGGTACTATTTTTTTCATATAACAATCTTCTTTCTATTATGTTTTTATCATATCCCAAGTCAGCAATTTAATTGTACCATTTATTCTATAAAATGCAATCAGTTTATTAGTTTCTCAATTTCATAAAAGAAAACCTCCTTTTCCTTCAAAAAGAAAAAGAGGTTTTTATACAATAATTAAGACTTTGTTCCATTCATCATACTTCTGGTTCTTCCATAAAATGTTAAAAGGTAGAGTCCACAAAGACCTACTACAGCATAAATGATTCGTGACAGCCAATCACTTCTAAAAATAAATTCAACCAGATTAAAGTCAAAAAACCCAATAAGTCCCCAGTTTACAGCACCAATGATGCCGATTGTAAGTGCCAATCCATCTAATAGTCTGCTCATAAAACCTCCTAAATTTAT
>DEPC01000183.1:0-2022 GCA_002358555.1 Hungatella sp. UBA3402
ATATATTAATCCTATTCTAGAAAAATACTATAAAGCATTTAAGGAAAAAACATATTCTGTAGAGAATAATGATACAGATATATTAATGGACATTTTTGGAATTACACCTGAACAAAAAAGGGAAAACAGGCAGTATTGGGGAAGGGAACTTGGAATGATGTGGCAATTAATTGTCACAGAAATATGTCGAATTCACTGTTCAAATTTCAAATCAGCTCTAAAAATTGAAAATGATGAACCTTGCGATTTGATTTTGGGTCAAGATGCAATAGATACCAAGTATCGAATAGGCTCTGGAGATTCTGGCACATTAAAAAAATTTAAACAATATGGAAGTCTACTGAAAGAACAGGGCTATCAACCAATATTATTGATTCTCCGAGAAGATAATTTGCCTGCTGCAATTACAGCATGCAATCATGGAGGTTGGACAGTACTTATAGGTGAGAAAGCATTTGAATATTTATATCAAAATACTGGAATTGACATTTATGAACTATTAAAGAGCAAAAGAGGTAACTATTCATTATAACAAAAACTGCAGTTCTAAATATCTTGTCCATAAGCCGAAGCAAAGGCAAGTACATAATATATTAGGAACCACCACTTAAAATTCCCTAATCTTCAAAGTGGTGGCTCCTTTTTATCACTATATTATTTTACTAGCAAAGATTTCCCTGTCATTTCTTTTGGCTGCTCCATTCCCATCAGCTCAATAAGAGTAGGAACGATATCAGCCAGACGGCCTCCTTCTCTCAACTTATAAGATGGGTCTGCATTGACGAGGATAAATGGAACTGGGTTTGTGGTATGAGCTGTAAATGGTTCTCCAGTCTCATAGTCAATAAGCTGTTCCGCATTTCCATGGTCTGCACAGATAAACAGGATTCCATCAACTTCTTTAATGGCATCCACAGCACGACCTACACAGGCATCCACTGTCTCAATCGCCTTGATAGCTGCCTCTTGTACTCCTGTATGTCCAACCATATCTGGATTAGCAAAATTGATGATAATGACATCATACTTGCTAGACTTGATACATTCTACCAGCTTATCACATACTCCAGGAGCACTCATCTCGGGCTTTAAGTCGTAGGTAGCTACTTCTTTAGGAGAAGGAATGAGGAACCTATCTTCTCCCTGGTTTGGCTCCTCAACGCCACCATTAAAGAAGAATGTAACATGGGCATATTTCTCAGTCTCTGCAATTCTGGCTTGAGTCATATTATGAGCTGCCAAGTACTGGCCAAAAGTATTCTCAATGCTCTCTTTCTTAAATGCCACTAATTTGTTGGGAATTGTCTCATCATAATCTGTAAAGCATACATATACCAAATCTAATCTTTTGCCTCTATCAAATCCCTTAAAATCATCATCGCAGAAAGCTCTCGTAATTTCTCTTGCCCTGTCTGGACGGAAATTATAGAAAATAACAGAGTCATGATCTTGAACAGTTGCTACTGGTTTTCCATCCTCCATAACAACAACAGGCTCAACAAATTCATCAAACTTTTCAGCATCATAGGAAGCCTGAATTCCTGCTGGGCCACTCTGGGCAGCAGTTCCTTCACCCTTGGTCAATGCCCTGTAGGCACGCTCCACTCTCTCCCAGCGGTTGTCACGGTCCATTGCATAGTAACGCCCCTGAACTGTAGCCACTTTACCGACACCGATTTCTTTCATCTTAGCTTCCAGTTCTTCTACGAATTCCTTCCCAGAAGCTGGAGGGGTATCACGACCATCCAGGAAACAGTGTACATAGACCTTTTTAAGTCCATGTCTTTTCGCTAATTCCAGAAGGCCATAGATATGGGTATTATGGCTGTGTACACCACCATCTGACACTAACCCCCACAGATGAAGAGAGGAATCATACTTTTTACAGTTTTCTACTGCCTGCAAAAATTCAGGTACTTCAAAGAAATCTCCATCCTCAATGGACTTTGTGATTCGGGTCAATTCTTGATATACAATGCGTCCTGCACCAATATTCAAATGACCTACTTCAGAATTACCCAT
>DEPC01000183.1:2332-2652 GCA_002358555.1 Hungatella sp. UBA3402
TACTTCTGAATTACCCATCTGACCTTCTGGAAGACCTACTGCTAGCCCGCTGGCCTGCCCCTTTACATACGGGCATTGGCTCATAAGCTGGTCCATAATTGGTGTCTTGCCTTCACATACTGCATTAGCTTCACATTTGTCATTCAGGCCATAGCCATCAAGAATCATCAACACTACTGGTTTTTTACTCATTGTTCATTCTCCTTTACTCCCTTGTCTTTATGAGTGCTCTTAAAGTCTTTATTACACTCATGCTTTTTCTTTATTTTTTATAGAGTAATTTACAGGATTATTGTACATGATTTTATACATTATTTCAA
>DEPC01000165.1 GCA_002358555.1 Hungatella sp. UBA3402
TGATTGCGGATTCAAAGGCTCTCCCAATGGCAGTAAAATAAAAAGAGGTAATAGAATTTATTCCTGAAAAGAAAAAGGCAACCATGAAAATAATCATTCCTGTTTCTATCATAGATTTCACAGCCTCACTTTGAACAAACATACCACTGTACCAATCTGAAATTCCTGCCATCACCAAAAATACAGCTATTCCTTCCCCCAATACATACTGGTTGGTCTTTCTTCTGATATCAGCAGCAATTCCTTTCTCCCCTGCTCCATAGCAAAAGCTGATAAGAGGACTGGCACCCTGCCCAAATCCAATAATAACCATACTGAATAGATAGGACACATATCCTACAATCGTAAATGCTGTCACTCCATCTACCCCAATCTTTCTCATAATTACAAAATTGTAGGCAAACATAGCGATTCCTGTAGACATCTCCCCAATAAATTCTGAACTTCCATTTAAAATTCCTCTTGTACAGACCTCCCATGAGAAACAAAATTTCCCCAGATGATAAATCTCTGCCTTTGTTCCAAAATAATATAAAATGCATGCTAAAGATACCAATGCCGAGAAAAGAGAAGCCATAGCAATTCCTGCTGCACCCAGATAAAAAACTCCTGCAAATACATAGTCTAATATCACATTTAACAAAACATTTAGAATTGTCACCTTCATATAAAATTGGGGATTTCCCTCCCCTCTGATAAACATTCCAAAAGAAGAGTTTATCACCATAATCGGAAACTCCAAAAGCATAATTCGGTAATACTCCTTAAAATGTTCTATCAACTGCCCTTGTGCATGAAGTGTTAAAAGCAAGGGTTGAAAGCAAAACACCATGATACAGCTTATCAATATGGAAAGTATGGCAGTGGTGGCAATCGTCTGGCGAAACACCTGGTTACAGGATTCTTTATCACCAGAGCCTAGAGCCATGCCTGCGATTGCCACACCTCCAATGGAAACCATCAGCCCCACACCCAAGTATAGATATACAATCGGCACTCCCAAGTTGACTGCTGCAATTCCCTCCTCTCCCACATAATTTCCCATAAAAAATCCATCTACAACAGTAATCAATGCAGTCAGCACCATAGCAATGATAGCGGGAATCGAGAACTGTAGTATCTTTTTTGTCTGATTTTGTTTTATTTCTTGTAAATTCATCAAAAAAACCCTCCTTATTATGAACTTGTAGTTTTGGAATTGCTCCAATAGCTACTTCATTATAAGAAAGGACTTAATTATATACTTCTGAATTCTTGCTCTCTTGATGTAAGATTGCTAGATTGCTACATCCTTAATTGGAACACAGATATCCAACTCCATATACTTGGTTTTATAATCCACGGTATGATAAATATCAAATAAACTTCTTCTTGCATCTATTTCAAACCTTGTCTTAGGCAACCATATCAGAAAAATCGTCTGATATGCAGCATAAATATACTTAGCATGACTTTTAAAATGGTATATGGCACATTTTCCTCCCTGTATAGTGATGGTATTTTCCAATGGGCAGTCTGGTTCTACACTCATACAGATATCATAAAGGCAATTTTCTACTTCAGTCACTGCTGGATCGTCATAAGTCCGTTCCAGAAACTTTGTCTTATCTGTAAAATATTTCTCATATTTTTTGATAAACAGATTCCATTCTCTACAAAGCCCTTCATAATTTCCAAAACGCCTTTCATAAATCACATGATAATCTGGGATATTCTTCACTGTAATCTTTCTATTACATTCTTCAAAATTTTCCACATCCCAGTTCTCATGATGAAAAAATGGATGCTCCATCGATTGATGATAGCTTTTCCTTCTAAAACTGATGGGAGTCATATGATAATGTGTTTTAAAAGCAGAACTATAATTAGAAGAACTGTATCCATAATCAGCACTAATTTCTGTTATAGGGCGTTCCCTCTCCACTTTCAGGCGAAATGCACTCTGTTCAAGTCTTACCCGCTTGATGAATTCATAGACACCTTCTCCAGTTTGCTCCTTAAAAAGCCGACAAAAATAATATTTGGAAAAATGACAATAATTTGCCACTTTCTCCAAGCTTATATCTTCGTCTATATGATACAATATGTAATCAATCGCTTCATTGACTGCCTGGCTTGTAATCATAGCATCGCATTCTCCTATATTCAATTATTAACTAAATCTTATAATCTCTAACCTCTCTAGGAATCTCATCAATGGATAAATTTTTTACTACATCTTCCGTTCCAGCAGCAACAGCCCTATCATAGTACCAACATTTATATTTCAGCATATTTTTTATTGTGCCTAATGTTTCCATTTGTTTTTCCACTTCTTTTAACTGAATATGAAACATTTCTCTGCGTTTGTCCAAAGAGGTATCTCCTTCTTGACGCCAAATTAAAAATTGTTTGATTGATTTTATAGACATCCCCGAAGCTTTCAAACATTCAACTACTTTAAGGGTATCAATTTCTAAATCAGAAAAGATGCGAATCCCTCCATTACTTCGCGCCATATCAGGAAACATACCTTCACGGTCATAATAGCGCAAAGTAGAGATAGCAATTCCAGTAATATTAGAAACCTCGCCAATCGAATAATACATAGAATATTCTCCTCTAAATTTTTTAAAATTTTCTCTTGACCTAAACCTTGCTTTAGCTTCTATAATAACACTATCTCTAATAACTAAGTTTGTCAATAGGAAGTTCAGACTTAGCCAAAAACATAAAGAGAGGAAATGTATTATGATTGGAACTATTGCTGGAATTTTAACGACATTGGCATTTGTACCTCAAGTTGTTAAAGTTATCAAAACAAAAGATACCTCATCTCTATCACTTGGAATGTACAGTATGCAGGTTGTTGGAATCTTTCTATGGCTTATCCATGGGTTTGTTATTCATGATATGGCCTTATTAGTAGCTAATCTAGTAACCTTTTGTTTAGCTTTAATCATTTTACTATATAAATTAAAATACAAATAATTTAACTCATTGTGCTAGTTAAATTTGCTGCGTTACTCCTGCCTACCAATTTTAACTAGCACAATGAGTGAATTTATGATTCAATCCACCCAAAATGTTTACAGGCATTGTAAATTCCATCCTTGTCGCAATCATCTGTAACATAATCAGCAATTTCTTTCAGAGCATCAATAGCATTTCCCATGGCAATACTGGTCCACTCTTTTCTGAACATAGAAATATCATTTTTTTCATCTCCAAATACCACTACATCTCTATAATCTCCTCCCAAATAATCCACCACAGATTTGATACCCACAGATTTATCTGCTGGCTCTACAAACAAGAACTCTTTGTAAAATCGACACCAAGGTAACTCCTTCAAAGCTTCTGGTTTTTCCTCTTCAGGTGAAAAACATGCAATATAAACTTTATAGATTTCTTTATAGTCACGAGGATTAAGATTAGGAATTACCAAAGTATCCATATATTTATCATTCGTAAATTCCTGAAATCTTTTGTCTGGTGCCAGCCTTGTTTTGGAGTTGTCTGGTGAAAAGGCCCAGATAACGCCTTTTTCCTCACATTCATCAATCAATGCCAGGCATTTCTCATAATCCATAGGTTTTATTTCTACCAACTTATTATCAATAGTGATTCCATTTCCCCCATCACTGACCATATTAGAAAATCCCAATTCTTTCATATAATTAACTGCCATGGCATAGCTTCTTCCTGTAGCGATTGCTACAAAATGTCCTGCATTTCTTAACTCTGAAATTGCTTTTTTCGTAGATTCTAGAATATACTGATTTGGTGGTTCTCCAACTGCAAGAGTACCATCAATATCAAAAAAGAAATATTTACTTCTCATCTTATCCTCTCCTGTTTTTTTACTGCCAATAACCTTTTAGCAAAATAAACTCGTATCTGCAAGGATATTATATCATATTACCTATGTTTACAAAACCTTAAAGCAAAAATAGCGCCCAGGAAAAATTACTTCCTGGGCGTTACCTTTGGTTGATATTCCTTAAATGATACAAGGAATCACTCCCTAATTTATGATAGTTTTGCCAATTCCTCCCCTAAATTTCTACATGCCTCTAATGCTTCACTGTCTGGAGCGTTGTTTGCAATCACCCCTTCTCCTCCTATAATGCTGGCTCCTGCACCTTCCATACGTTCTACCCATTGACGCATCCAATCTCCATCTCCCCAATCATAAGAGCCAAAAAGCCCCACATTTTTTCCTGATACAAAGCCTTCTAAAGCGGAAACAAAGGGCTCCATCTCTCCTTCTTCCAGTTCTTCTGCCCCCATGGCTGGACATCCTAAAGCAAACATTTTCTCATCTTTTAAGATATCAGGCACAACATCACCTACTTGCTTCAAGATTCCATGGGCACCTGCCTTGTCAATCCCATCAATAACCGCCTGGGCCATGGTTTCTGTGTTTCCTGTTCCACTCCAATAGATTACATAAATATCTTTCATCACCAATTTCCTCCTAATATCATAAAACTGTACTGTTTCATGACTGTTCAACAATCATTCATAGCTATTTTTTGATAATGCTCATACTGCTATCTGATGCAGAGCATATCCAGCAATCACTTCCTGCATAGCCAATTCTCGTGCTTTATCATATTGTGCAAAAATAGCCTTGGCAGTTTCCTTATTTTGATAGACCTTCCAATATTTTTCCAATAGAAAATTTTTTCCCTGATTTTTGATAAATCCTTGTACATCTTCTACTGGATATTCCAGAATTATCCCTAATTCATGAGGAAATTGCTGTCTATTTTCCACATATCTAGCATATCTGTTTCGGAGCTTAATAATTACTGCCTCTACACTCATATCAGAATATCCGCAGCTTTTTAGAAAGTTTTGTACTTGTTCTTTCCTTAAATGCTGACGCAGTTTTTCATAGCGATAAAGCAGAAGGACTTCCCGATGTCCCTGGACAGAAAGAGGAATACACAAAATATTACTGCCTCTTAAAGCCTTTTGAAAAATTTTCCTAGTTCCCTTTTCCACTGTCATAATATTGGAAATTTTAATCCCTTTCAGCACAGGGGCACAATGGACTGCAGCTTGGAATCCCAACCTCGATTCCAAATTGCATTGTTTTAAAAATGCTAACATGACCTCTGCTGACATTTTTTTACTCCTTCCTTTTTATTTTAGAATCCCCGAAACAAGAAGAAACTATGTAGTTAGTTTTCGCTAACTAAACACTATATTAGCATAAGCTAACTGTTATTGCAATCCATTTATGTGATAGAATTTCTCAATTGATGATTGCAATTCTTGATAATAATGCTTTTTTCATTGAAATTTCTATAATCTGCCTTTTCGTAAGACAGATTCTGGAAATTTCAACAAAGTAATGCAAATTATGCCATATTATGATACACTTATGCATATTAGTTTTTTTGATAAAAAAATCTCAAACCGCACCTTTGTACTTGGAAAATCTTTTAGATGATATCTATTTGACAGAAAGTATGTTTTAAATATGCCCAGGATTGACAATAGGTGCTGTAGAAAATCATCACAGAAGGGAATATATTCATGAAAATAGGATTTGACAATCAGCAGTACCAAATAACACAGTCAGAGCACATTCGGGAACGGATTTGCCAATTTGGAGATAAGCTTTACCTAGAATTTGGAGGAAAGCTGTTTGATGACTATCACGCTTCCAGAGTTTTGCCTGGATTTGCACCTGACAGCAAGCTGCAGATGTTGATGCAGCTTGCTGACCAGGCCGAGATTGTTGTTGCCATCAATGCTTCTGATATTGAGAAGGATAAAGTTCGGTATGACTTAGGAATTACTTATGATGCTGATGTACTGCGTTTAATCCAGTCTTTTCGGGAACGTGGTCTCTATGTTGGCAGTGTGGTAATCACCCAGTATATGGGTCAGTCTGCGGCTGACATTTTTAAAGAAAAATTAGAACGGATAGGCATACGAGTATATCACCATTACCGCATTGAAGGTTATCCCAATAATATCCCTCTCATTGTCAGTGAAGATGGATTCGGCAAAAACGACTACATAGAGACATCAAGGCCTCTCATCATTATCACTGCTCCTGGGCCTGGAAGTGGAAAAATGGCAACCTGCTTATCTCAGCTATACCATGAAAACCGCAGAGGCATTAAAGCTGGATATGCCAAATTTGAGACATTTCCAATCTGGAACCTTCCTTTAAAGCATCCAGTGAATTTAGCCTATGAGGCAGCAACCGCAGACTTAAATGATGTCAATATGATTGACCCCTTCCATCTAGAAGCCTATGGAAAAACCACAGTAAACTATAACCGAGATGTAGAAATTTTTCCTGTACTGAATGCCATTTTTGAAGAGATTTATGGCACTAGCCCCTACAAATCTCCTACAGATATGGGAGTAAATATGGTCGGAAATTGCATCATTGATGATGAAGCCTGTAAGGAAGCCTCCCTTCAGGAGATTCTGCGCCGCTACTATCATGCCTTGAACCGTCTAGCGAGAGGAAATGGCTCTGAAGAAGAAGTATTTAAGATTGAGCTGCTCATGAAACATGTCAGGATTACTCCCCAGGACCGTAAAACGGTTGTAGCTGCCAATCAAAAAGCGGGACTGAGCCATGGACCAGCAGCAGCCATTGAGTTGCCTGATGGGCGTATCCTCACCGGAAAGACCAGTGACCTTCTTGGCTCTTCTGCTGCCTTGCTGTTAAATGCTGTGAAAGCCCTTGGCAATATTCCTGATGAAATTCATTTGATTGCTCCTTCTGCGATTGAGCCAATTCAAAGGCTGAAAGTGAATTATTTTGGCAATAAAAATCCGCGGCTTCATACAGACGAAGTTTTGATTGCCTTGTCCATGTG
>DEPC01000163.1 GCA_002358555.1 Hungatella sp. UBA3402
GTCAGATTTTCATTTAATACCTCACTTACCTGCTGCGGATTGACTTGCCAGATTTCTCCCAAATTCTCTGCAATCTGATTCTTTTCTAAAGAAGTAAAATCTGCAAATGCCCTCCGTAAGAATAAGAGCGCTCTTTTAAATTCTTCCTCGTCCAAGGTATCTAAATATTCGCTCAATTTTTCCCACAATGTCAATCTTGCAATCAAGGCATAATGATTCCTAGATGAAAGACCTGCAAACCAGCCTGAGCCAAGTTCTGCCGGAATTCCTTTGGATAACCTACGACTTACCTCACGCCCCAATTCCTCACTGTCCATGATTCCTTGTTCCAAAAGAAGTGCAGCAGCCATTCCAGAAAGTCTGGTGTTTAAATCATCCCTGGATGCAATCTCTTTCAATACTCTCACAAAACGCTCACTGTCAAGAAAATCATGACGAACACTAATTTCATGCAGTTTTCCTACTGCGGGCACCATAGCATTAGCTGCTTGGTCATCACAGACACATTCCTGGGGCAGTATCAAACAAACTCTTAAAAATAGTTGGGAAAGAAGGGGAATCAAAGGAGAACGGTCCAGTCTTCTGATATCTCCATACTGAATCACCACAGACAAACTGGCGGCTGTGTCTGCAATCTCTATGACGGAAGCGGCATCCACTGCCATTTCCTGCAATGCATCGATTGCAGAAACTAGCATAATAGGCATACCACAGTAAAAAGATTCTTCTACAATCTGTGCTAATCCACTGATTCCTTGGCTCTCATCAATCCTCTTTTTCAATGCAAATGCTGCAGCCTGCTCTACCGTATCTCCCTTGAGCACAGCCTCCACAATCTGAATCTCTGCCTCTGGAGTCCACTGCAAAATCCAGCTTTCTGCCCAGGTAGCGCTCTCCTGATTTACTGCTTGGAGAGAAGCAAATTGAATACCCAGAACCCTTAAACGATGAAGGAAAAAGGAGCGATGCAAATCCATAAATGCCGCCTTTTCGGTTTTTACCCTTAAATTTTCCCGCAAATCCAAGGCAAGAGATTCTGCTGTCATAGATTTATATTTTTCTAACCGCAGTTCTTTTAATTTCTCATAAAAATCTGCCTGAATGGAGGTTTGGCTGAGTCCTTGAGGCAAACTTCCAATCTTTGTCCCAATCTCCGTATCTGCGACTGCTAAAGCCAGCTCTGAAAATATTCCATGTCCCATACAAGTGACTGCTGCGTCACGAAGATCTTTCAGAGTTGGAATATTGCTTCCATGAAGCTGTGCAAGGGCTGATGAAAGGCGGTAGGCCTCAATAACCTCTGCCGCTGACACAATTCCTCCATGTTTTCTCTGAAAGGCACTGAGACTGCTTAAATATTTTCTAGCCGCATAATCTACTTTCTTTCTGCACAGACCCTGCCAGAGATACTCATAATACGCAGGAGCATGATTTCCTGCCCCATATCCAGAACGCTCTGACAAGCGGTAATAAGAATAAGGCATCAAGGTTTTCATAGTCTCTGCTTTGGGCAATGACTTTAACTCTTTATCACTCATAGCAGGCTCTCCGCCAAGAATCCCCTCTACATGAAAGGAACCTGTAACCACGACTATTTTTTCAGGCTCAAAGCCTTCCTTCACCGCCTCGGCAATCTTTCGGCGCATATATGCCTCTCTTACCAGATTTTCTTTATTCTCTTCTCCACATTCAAAGCTCAATTCTCTTAATTCTTTTCCAAACTCCTGTGCACCTTTCTTATATCCAGCCGTGTCTGCACATTGCTCTATGGTTCGCTCCCAGAAGGTTTCATGGTCCCTATCTTCTGACTGTTTATCTAAGGCATCATAGATATCAAAAGACAATTCCTTTTCCTCTTTTTTGGCCTTTATCCCCATAAAAATTTCGGAAGGCAAATCGCAGAACCGGCAAGAACATTGATGTTCCTTAGCCCACAAAAGGGCCTGATACTCTGGGGAATATTCAGCAAATGGATAAAGGATTGTCCTGATAGGCAGCTCTTTGGTGTAAGCCATCACTGCTATCGGTGGTTTCACCTCTTTTTCTCCCAAATCACCAATCAAATCTGTAAAATCCGATGGTCCCTCAATCATCACTAGCTCTGGTTTTACTTGATTTAAAAAATCTTTGAGATAATAAGCTCCTGCTGGTGAAAGATGCCGAATTCCAAATACAAAAGGCTGTCTCTCCATCAGCAGTTCAACTCCTTACATTCTTCATAAAGGGAAAGCCATTTTGACCCTCGTTTTTTCATAATGTTTTCTAGATATTCTTCCCATGCTTTTCCATCTTTGCTGTCCTCTTTTACGATTGCTCCCTGCAATCCTGCTGCCAAATCATAATCCGTAATTGTCCCATTGCCAAAGCTACCTGCTAAAGCCATACTGTTGGCAAGCAGAGAAATCGCTTCGGCAGTGGATAAAACTCCTGAAGTTGGCTTTAATTTTTGTTTTCCATCTAAAGTAACCCCTGCCCGCAGTTCTCGGAAAATGGTACATACTTTTTTCACTACCTCTTCTTCTGGCAGCTTTGCATTCAAATCCAGACTTCCCGAAAGCTGACTGATTCTGGATTCCACAATCTCCATCTCTGCCTGCAGACTCTCAGGAGCTGGAAGCACTACAATATTAAATCGCCGCTTCAATGCTGCGGACATCTCATTTACTCCTTTATCTCTGGTATTTGCTGTAGCAATGACAGAAAATCCCTTCTTAGCTGGAACCTCAATTCCAAGCTCTGGTACAGAAATCCTTTTCTCGGATAAAAGGGAGATAAGCGCGTCCTGAACTTCAGAGGCACATCGAGAGATTTCTTCTACTCTCGCAATCGCTCCCTCTTCCATAGCACGATACACAGGGCTTGGAATCATAGCCTCTTGGGAAGGACCACTGGCAATCAACATGGCATAATTCCAAGAATACTTAATCTGTTCTTCTGTAGTTCCAGCAGTTCCTTGTATTACCCTTGTAGAGTTTCCATTAATCGCTGCAGCCAAATGTTCGGACAGCCAAGATTTTGCTGTTCCTGGCTCTCCAATGAGCAAAAGGGCTCTGTCTGTAACCAAGGTAGAGATAGCAATTTCCACTAATCTTTTATGTCCAATATATTTTGGCGTAATCTCCACGCCCCCGCAAGTTCCTCCGCAGATATAAGTAAGTACTGACTTGGGAGACATACGCCACCCTGTTGGAATTGGATTCTTCTCATTGGCAATCAATGCATCAATCTCGTTCTGGAATAACTGCTCTGCAGGCAGTCTCTGTACATTTTTATTATCCATTGTTTTATGTTCTCTCCTTCTTAATTTTATAATAGGATTCAGATGTCAAAATCCTTCCTTGTCGAAATTTAATACAATATATAGGTTAGACCTTAATATAAGCATACTACATTTACTGGTGAGTATTTGGAATCTGACCTTTTGACACCTGAATCATAATAGGTGATTGCAAATACTAGCGGCGATTGCGGGAGCGCTGAACGTGCGGAGCAATCGACTTTCATAAGGCGGCTGGTTCGATGTCAGACATCGCAGGAATGTTTAAAACCAATCTCTGCAGTATATTTGCCAGAATCTTTAAAATGTATGGTTATATCTCCTGAAACAGTCAACTATCAGCGCCTTCAAGACTATTTTTTATAAATCTTCTACTGGAATTCCTTTTTTGAGCAGCCCACACCAATTTTCCAATACTCCAATCCCATTTATTGCCTTTCTTCCATATCCTTTTATCAACTGCTCCAATTCTTCTGCCAGCTCTTCTGTACTTAAAGGAAGCTCCTTCAAGAGTTCTTTTGTTTCATATGTGATATAATTCGTATGTCTTTTTCCTAAGCAAGCCAAAAGTCCATGATAATCCGTCCATCCGCATCGTTTCATCATACGAACGTCCCTGACAACGGTTCCTCTGTGCTTTGCCCCTAAGTAGAAATATTTTCCATAATCATGCTGCAAGGATTCCATATCAGGGCGGAACAGGTTAGCAATTATATTATCATAGGCATTATCATAGCTGTTTGCTGCCATTTTTTTCCAGGAAGAGGCAAATCTGAGTTTACTATTTAAGAGAAGAGGATACCATCTAAGGTCAATTCCTTTTTCTAGTTTTTGGGTTATTCGAGTATATTTCGTTAAATAGCTCCACTCCTCTCGGTATACTATATAAGCATTCTCCTTTTCCTCATATTTTACATAGCTTAATACTTCTATGATACCTTTGGGCTCTTTGGTTTTTCTCTTTTTTTTAGGTTTCTCTGCTTCATCTATTTCTTCCTCTGACTGGAAATAATGGTGAAACCGTTCAAACACTTCTTCTGGTTCCTTGGTGAGCATATCAATCCAAAATACAGAATGTAAAAACTTATCTCCATGTGCAGCATACATCTCTTCAGCTACCTGGCATAAATTGGGATGCAACCCTTTTACAAGAGAATGGTTTAACATTTCTATTGCCTCTCCTGGGGATATCTGATAAACCCGTTCATAACATTGACAAATCTTTTGAGAATGTTTTCCTGCTGCCCCACTCCAGAGAGTCTGAAAGCTGTTCTTATCTTCTGGCTTCCAGTCTTTCCATGGAAGCCAGAGAAGGGAAGCTGTCTCATCATTGTCCAGCCACTGGATAAAGGAATCTGCAACCAAATCAGAAGCCCAATCCTCCTTTGTTTCCCGTAGATAAGTTACAGTCTTTTGCGGATTCTTCTTCATCTGTTTGTTCCAATACTCTAGGGAAGCACTTCCTTCCATATAAGAAAGAGAATAAAGAGCAGCTTCTTTTACTTTCCCTTTCTCTGCTTTCACTAAGTCAAGAAGCTGACCTTCATTGCCTTTATCATTATGCAGGGCAAAAACCAGAGCTTCTTTCACTTCCTTTCCCGCCTTAGGCAGCATTTCCAGATAAAACTCATTTTCATCTTTTCCAGCAATGGCTTCTATCACCTGCACTCGTTTGGCCATATCCCGCTTCCCCTGAGGATTAAAACCTTGCTTCAAAAGCGGAAGTACTTTAACCCCCTCATCTTCAAGCCATTCTGCCACCATATCCGCAAGTTCCGAATAACTGTCCCCAAGCGCTTTGACCATGAGACCCTTTACCCTGTAATCCTCAAAGATTTCTGGCTGATTCTTATAAGTATCTCTAAGCGTAGCATATCTTCCACTTCCTGTCCCATTAAAAGCCTCCAGTACAGGAGCCATCTGGCTGTAGGGAACATTGGTGCAGATATTCCCCAAACTAACCTGTTCTTTTATTGGCTTTAATTCTCCCTCTTTCTGTAAGCTTCCCTGGGTACACAAAACCGCATCAACAAGAGCTAATGTATCTAATAACACTCCTGCCCTATCCTCGCAGGATGGCTCCACACTTTTACATGCCATCTGGTAAATCTTCCCAAATACAGGAGATGCCTTGGCAAGAGGTTCTATCTGCTGAATCGCTTTTTTCAGTCGGAAATCCTCCTGGATTAGCCCGACCCCTGCAATGACTGCTGTTTCAAGCCTATCCCTCAATTCATATATCATGCTAAAATTCATAATAAATCTCCATTCATGACTAATTTTTTAAAAGCTTATACATAAAAACTAAAAACTTCCCTTGGAAAACGCCTGTTTAATACAATAATCGCAAAATTCCCTGCTCCTTTACCATACTACAAGGATGCATACAAATCTGCCTGTCACTAGTGTCATAGTATATCAGTCCAAATATAGCTCCTTTATTAAAAAATACAGAGTTTGGAAGCATGGGCATCATAGATACTGTATCCTGCCACCCTTCCTTTTTGCGCAGTTCTATCCGGTTTCCTGCTATATCCATCATCACATAAATCTGTTTTCCTTCCAAGGAAACAGTCCCAATCTCCTCATAGGCAGCCATTACTGGAAAATAATCTTCTGCCAAAGTATTTTTTATGTAGTTCTTTACAGCTTTTGTCATTGTGCCAAAATCTCCATAGGCTTTCCCTATGATTTGTTTATAAATATGTTCCTCTACATCTTCAAAGGTTGCTCCACTCCACCGCACTCTCCGATTTACGGTTCCTGGATAATAGGTCAAGGTTGAAATATTCATCAGACTAAAACAGGAATCTTCTTGTTTTACATGTTTCAATGCCTTGACAGGACGGTAATTACAGGTGTGGAAAATCTCTCCACTATCCACATCAATCCAATATCCCAAATCAATATATTCTTTTCGTGCTTCATCATAGGAAACAGAAAATGAGAGCTGTAAAAGTTTGGCATTTTCCTTTTTAAGACCTAAATCGTTGAGCTGCTCTAATTTCCAGATTCCCCCCAATTCCTCATAGAGTTCGTCGTCATCTGCTTCTGGACTGTCATGTTCCAATTTATCGTTTAAATAGACATTTGCTTTTCGCTCTAATGTCCTCAATCGTTTCAAAATCTCAACAGCCTTTTTGTAATGTTCTGTATCCTGGTCTTTCTGAAAAGCTTCCATCTCCAAAATCAGCCTGTTAAATAATACCAATGGACCTGGCAAATAGTAATCTCCCAGTTGTTTTGACAAATCTCGGTAAGTTTTTAAGGATACACTTCCCATAGCTGCCAACCCCATATCCATCAAATTATCCAATAGCTGTTTCATCAATGCCAAACCTTCCAACTGTTTTTTAATCTTTTTGGTTTTTGCCGCCTTGGCAGCTTTAGCACTTTTTTCTGAAACTGGCTTCTTGTCTCCTTCAGACTTTTTCTTTGCTTCTCTTGCTTCTTTTTTCTGCCTCTTTTCCAGAATATCCTCTGGAATTTCATCCACTTTAAAATCTTTTCCCGCAGCCATCTCAAAAAGCAGTGCTAAACTATGTTTACAGGGAAATTGTCTGCTGGGACAACTACATCGAAATACTGGATGTTCTTCATCAATATAATCTGCAGATACTACATAATTTTTCTTCCCACTTCCCTTGCACTCCCCCATATAAAAAGTATCATCCGCCGATTTTTTACGGACTACAAATCCATTGCCAGAAGATATCTTTCTGGCATTGCTCACTGCATTGGCATTGGGGGCCAACGTAAGAATTTCTTGCTCCTTTACTGTTCTCATACCTTGCTCCTGTCTGCCGTTAAAAACGGCTGATTCCTTTCTTGATTCTGTATCATTATCATACCACTGTTATTGAAAAAGAGCTACTGTTTCACAGCTTTTTTGCTTGGTTTTAGGGACAAAAATAAGTTGTAAAAAAATCTTATAGCAAAAAGGAACTCTTTTCGCAATATCATATATCTATCTGCCATAAAAAATGGCTGTGTCACAAAATCTGGATTCTAAACTAAAAAAGAGGACCATGAAAAACTGGATTCAACAGTTCCATTTCTTCATATCCCCTTTTTATTCTATATTTAATTCTTAAACTTTTTCTTACTCAATTGCTTCAAACCGATATACTACAGATTCGTAATCCTCTGAAGTTACTGGCAATGCCAAACCAGCTTTCATCAGCACCTTTCCAGAAAAGTTCTCCCCACTCTCCTTTTCCTGATAAATCATATCTGGTTTTAGTCCTCGGAATTTTAAAAGGTATACTGGTGGATTTACCTCGCTACGCAGTATTACACCTGAAGCTAACACATCCCTCTTATCCTTTGATACAAACTCCCAGAACACAGAATTACTTCCGTCCCCAGGTGCAGATAACCGATAATAATCTCCTGTCTGCACCAGTTTTTCTGTATCCTTAAATTGCTTAATCTGTTTTGTAGCTGCCTTTTTTTCTTCTGCATCCATATGTTCTAAGTCCAGCTCATATCCAAACGTACCAGACCCTGCCACAATTCCCCTTGTCCGAAGAGAGGTAGTCCGACCTGTTTGATGGTTAGGACATACACTGACATGAGCACCAAAGGTACTAACAGGATAGAAGAATGAAGTTCCATAATGAATTTCTAGCCTGTCCGCTGCATCTGTGTTATCACTACACCAAATCTGTGGAGAATAGTACAACATTCCAGCATCAAAACGGCCACCACCGCCTGCGCAGGTTTCAAACAACAGATTAGGATAACGTTTGGTAAGTCTCTCCATCATATCATATACTCCCAGCATATGTCGGTGGAAGACCTCCCCTTGTCTTCCTGCCTCTACTCCCTGAGAAAACACATTTCCAAGGGCTCTGTTTACGTCCCACTTAATGTAATCTGCTTGGCAACTATCAATAACCTTGAAAATTTGCTCCATGATATAGTCTCGGACTTCTTTTTTTGTAACATCTAGATTTAACTGGGAACGACTTCTCACTGGCAACCGCTTTGGAACTCGCAAGCACCAGTCGGGATGCTTTCTATAAAGGTCGCTGTCCTCAGACACCATCTCTGGCTCCAGCCAAATGCCAAATTTTAATCCCAGCTTGCGAATTTTATTGACAAGCTTTGGCAAACCTCCATGAATTTTTTCTTCATTTACATACCAATCTCCCAATCCCGTATAATCACTGTCACGTTTTCCAAACCATCCGTCATCTAGAACAAACATCTCGATTCCTACGTCTTTGGCAGCTTTGGCAATGCCATAGAGCTTCTGCTCATCAAATTCAAAATAGGTAGCTTCCCAGTTATTAACTAAAATGGGCCTTGGCTTCTTCACAAAATTACTGCGAATCAAATGTTCCCTAAATCCATCATGGAAATGGTGAGAAAGAGTCTCCAGACCTGTACCTGAATAAGTCATGGCTACCTCTGGAGATGCAAAAGATTCTCCTGGTTTTAATGTCCACGCAAACTGGTAAGGATGGATTCCCATGACGACTCTAGTCTGTTCCACCTGGTCCAGTTCTGCTTGACAGATAAAATTGCCGCTGTATACAAAGGTAATCCCAAAACATTCTCCATAATCCTCCGTGGCAGTACGGTCACAAAAGATAACTGCTGGATTATGATGGTGACTGGAAATACCCCGTTTGCTTTCTACTGACTGAATTCCATGATGGAGTGGCTGACGCTCAGTAAGTCTTTCCATGGAATGTCTTCCATAAAAATGAATCATATCCATAGGTCGTCTAGAAAAATCCAACTCCATAGACATTACCCGTCTTAAAGTAATTACCGTCTCCCCTCGGTTTATCACCTCTACTGCCCTGGTAATGATATCGCAATCCCAAAGTACACCATAAAGCAATTTTACATAGACACCACTGAGTTCATCTTTCAGTGTAATCTCCAAAGTTTCCGCTTCATCTTCTTCTGCAAACATGGCAGGCATACCTGCCAGAGCATATTTTCCTTTTCTGATTTTGTAGGAATCATATTTTAACTGCAGAACATGGCTCCCATCCTCATGTTCTACCTCAATTCCCTGTATTCGATAATCCCCATTTCCTTCTGCTGTATATTCCTGTGGCAGCACATCAAGGGAAAATGTCCGGTCCCTGTCAGCTTCATAAGGATTACCCGAAAATCCTCTGTCTAGATTCACGATACCGTGAGTCACCCAGGCATCACCTAAATCAGCCCCATAATATAGATGCAACAGCGTGCCATACTGCCCTACCTGCATCTGATACATGCTGGTTTTCGTATGCAGTGTAAATACCTTTGTGTCTTCATGAAAAGAAATATATCTCATACGTTGCTTTTCATCCTCCATCGATTATTATGTTTTTTGTCAAGATTCCCCTGATATAGTCTCTTTTCTTTACTCTATAAGCACTCCCATTGCTAGAATGTGTTGTCACTTATCAAAAAAAGCCTAGAACCAACAGGGTAATGATGCTAAACTCCAGTGGTGCCAGGCATTTTTTACAGTCAAAGCAGATATCCGCAATCCACTTTGCTACTTGCTTATAACCTCATAGTGCTGTTGCAGCCTTTTCGTGGGAGCTTGCACTTCCATGGAAACAAGCAAGTCTTCCCACTACTTATGTCTCTGTGACATGGAAGCAGGGGACTTTCTTGATGAGGTCAAAATACATATTGGTCAGATTCATTTCTCATACCTGGCAATTCTTTCTGGTCTTCAGCAAAATATGGGCGAAATAATCTCCACAAAAACCAGGAATTTCCATATGCTGTCATTGAAAAACCACACATCAGCCACACTAACAAGTAGACAGGAAATAATTTGGCATCTACTAAAGTAAAATACATTGGCAGACAAGTTAGCAATGCAATACAAATAGCATATCCTGGTTTCTTAGCTGCAAAACACAGTGCATAAGGAATCAGTTTGTGTGTTTTGTTTTCAAATGATGCGATTGTTGGAAAGATATACAATGCTGTAATGATAAGAAGCAGAGCTATCCCCCATATCACATAGGTGAACATCTGAGACATAACTATTGGCATGGTGACAATCGCTTTTTTTTCAAACCAAACACATATTCCCGCCGCAACTAATCCCAACCACACAACTGTAGATTGAAAAAAATTCCCTCGGAAGCTTTTCCAATAGCATTTCCAAATGCTGATATCCTTATCTTTGTGAAGCTTTAAGGTACAGTAGTATAATGCTGTTGTAGATGCCCCAACAGTAATCAACGGAATACTGGTTATAATCCATAAAAGATTTAAACCAATAAAGCCTCCTGCCGAAAGGAAAAAACGGTGGAGAAAATTGTCTTCATTGAAAAAATTCATGCCCTCTCCTTCTTTCCAAATTACATGGTAATTGTTATCCTATGGAAAAAGCCAGATAAGAACCTGGTTTTATGTCAGGATATCACAGCCTCTTATCTGTCTCTTTCTATATTATTATTGCTTATATGAGTTTACAGCTTGCCTCCAGAGGTTGCAATTCCTTCGATGAACTGTTTCTGGAATACCAAATACAATACAATCATTGGAATACATGCCAACAAAGAAGCGGCCATAAGCTGTGGATAGTTATTACTGTACTGCCCCTGCATCTTTGCAAGTGCTGCTGACAGAGGCATTACATCTCTGTTACAAATCAATGGCCACATCAAATCTTTATAGGCAAACACTGCAGTAAAGATTCCCAATGCTACCATAGAGGACCTGGTAAGAGGAGCCATGATAAACAGGAAAGTCTGCCCGATATTACAGCCATCGAGACGAGCTGCTTCTTCCAAATCTCTTGGAAGTCCCATATAAGCCTGACGAAGCAGGAATGTACCAAAAGCAGTCACCAGACCTGGGAAAATCAGAGCAAAGATAGTATTTAACATTCCCATCTTGCTGACCATCAAGTACTGAGGAATAATGAAAATCTGTCCTGGCACCATCATCTGGAACAGAATCAAGGAGAACATGAAATCTCTTCCTCGAAATTGTAGTCTTGCAAATGCATAACCTGCAAGAGTAGCTGTCAGAACTGCTGCAATAACACGGCCTGCAATCAGAAGCAGGGTGTTGATGTATAAGTTTACAAAATCTAGGTTATTGATAACCGTAGTAAAGTTTTCTGTCCTCCAAACACTTGGAAAGATTACAAACGGAGATACACTGGTTGCCTCTCCTATGCTCTTAAAAGCAGTCAGTATCATCCATAAAAATGGCACTAACATGGTAATGGATACCAGAATCAGGATGAAATGAATCAACGCCTGCATCATTTTTGCTCTTTGTTCCATAGCGCTTCTCCTCTCCTAATTGTAGTATACCCATTTCTTCTGGGCAATCATCTGGAATACAGTTACAACCATAATAATAGCAATCAATAGAACCACGATAGTGGAACCATATCCTTTGTTGTTCTCTACAAAGGAATTCTGGTAGAATAAGTATACAATAGACTGAGTCTTATAAAGAGCTGGATTATTCTTATCCATTACCATGAAAATTAAGTCAAATACCTGCAGACCACCGATAACTCTAGTGATGGTTACGAAGAAGATAGTCGGGGACAGCAGCGGAACTGTAATATTGAAGAACTGGTTGATTCCAGTAGCACCATCAATGCTGGCAGCTTCATAGTAATCCCTTGGAATTTCCTGAAGTCCTGCAAGGAACAATACCATATTGTAACCTATAATGGACCAAATACCAATTACTGCAATAGCAAACACTGCAATAGCAGGGTCGGAAATCCAGTTAATATTACTTCCAAAAATATGATTCAAAAGACCAAACTCAGAGTTAAACAGCCATCTCCATACCATAGCGATAGCAGCAGGTGCTGCAACCATGGGAAGGAAAAAAATGGTACGATAGGCAGAAACCCCCATCATCTTGCGATTTAACAAAACAGCAAGAACCAAAGCAATTGCAATCGAGAATGGTACTTCTACAATAGCATATTTGAAGGTATTGATAACCGATTGCCAAACCTCAGCATCTCCGAACATTTTAATATAGTTCTCCATGCCAATGAAGATATTTCCTCTTCCAAAATCTCCTGTCTTAAAGAAACTCTGATAAATCGTTTGAAAAATTGGGATAATATTCAGTATAATAAGTCCTAGCATAGTGGGGAAAATAAACAGCCAGCCCCATACAAATTCATTGCGTTCCCTGGTGGTTCCTTTTTTTACACTACTCACAATTTCACCCCTTTTTTATTATTCAGGATTATTCCTCTGCAATCTTCTCGTTCATAATAGCAGTAATATTGGCACAAGCTGTTGCCATATCCTCTTCACCATTCCATGGTTTCTTAAGTTCTTCTACCATAGGATTCCACCATGCCAGAGTACTTTTAGTAGCCGGACGGAATACTACATCATCCATAGCATCTAGATATGGAGTTAAGTTAAATTTGTCAGTGTTATTTACCCATGCATCAGATACACCGTCATAAGCTGCCATGGTAACGCCCAGTTCAGCCTGTTTTTGCTGCATATCTTTGGTAGCAAACCACTCAATCAGTTTGTAAGCACCTTCTGGATTCTTAGTTCCTGCAGATGCTGCCCAGCCAAGACCATTGTACAGAGAAATACTTCTTCCAGTCGTTGCATCCTTTGGAAGTCTTGCTACATCTGCATTAGCTGCAATATATTCATTATCCTTAAATCCTGCTACCATCCAAGAACCTTGAGTAATCATGGCAACCTTGCCAGAGCCAAACAATACATCTGTACCAGTCTCAGACATCGTAGATGCAGGAGGCATTACTGTATGTACCATCTTGTCAACAAATTCCATCGCAGCAATGGTCTTGGGGTCATCAAATCCTGATTTACCTTCTCCATTCAATACACAGCCGCCCATAGTATAGACAATATTCATCCAGGTATCCTGCTCATTAGATGGATTAGCTGCAAATCCGTACACACTTCCATCTTCTTTTGTCAGCTTCTGTGCAATCTCATAGAACTCATCCCAAGTCCAACTTCCATCTGGATAAGGAACTCCTGCTTCATCAAACAAGGTCTTATTATACCAGACAGCAATGGTATCCATATCCTTTGGCAAAGCATAAGTCTTACCTTCCCATTGATACATAGCCTTTAAATCCTCTGGGAATTTGTCAAGCTCTAAAACTGTACTTGCCGCAACCTGGTCTGTAATGTCCAGAAGAATATCATTGGACATATACTTCACTGCTTCGTTGGAATGCATCCAGAATACATCTGGCATATCCCCACCGCTAGCACCTGCTTCCAAAAGTGTCCAATAGCTGTTCCACTCAATAACTTGAAGCTGAGTCTTAATTCCAGTAGACTCTGTAAACGCATTGAGGATTTCCTGAAGACCTGCCTGCTGTCCACCATCCCAGATAGCTACAGTCAATCCAGCACTGGAATCACCGCCGCCTGAACCGCCACTTCCACTTGAACCGCCACTCCCGCCGCAGCCTGCAAGGCTAGTTGCTGCAACTGCTGCTGTCAGCCCCAGCGCTAAAAATCTGTTACGTCTTTTCATCTTGAATTACCTCCCGTTTTCGTCAAAATTGACTTATTTTTTTGTTACAAATGTACGCTTTAAACGTACCTTAGACAGAAACTCACATGAGTTAATGTCAAATTGCTAGTTAAATTATAAAAAATTTATGGGCATTTTGTACATGGTGAGGTAATTCCATTTTTTCTGTATATACTATGGTAAAATAACTTACAATATGGTAAAATAAACTCTAACGAAGTTTTTGCACATCCGACAAAATCGTTCACTCAGGTACGAATGAATCGTTTTTGTGCCAAACATTATAATTTACATCAGGGAATCCCCTGCTTCTAAGAGCAAGAGTTAGGATTTGTCTGTTTAAGAGAAAATCCTTGCTCCTGATGAAATGTCATGCAACAGCTATGAGATTGCGAATAAGCAGCGAAGCGGATTAGGAATATCCACTTTGACTTTCCGGTATATCCGGGGTTAGGAGACGACATCATGAGAAATATCAAGTTTACAGATTCTGCACAATTTCAATGCCTTGAACATTTACGTGAAGCTTTTCTGGATCTTTATCTTGTACATTGTGGTATTGAACACTGCCAGCCTTCCTACTTTATAGGCCCTTCTTATCGTGATGAATATATCATTCATTTTGTTCTGGAAGGAAAAGGAAGCTATACTGTTGGCGGCATTACTTATTTTTTGTCCAGTAATCAGATGTTCTTAATCTATCCTGGTGAAGAAGTCCGCTATAGTTCTGATGCAGATGAGCCTTGGACCTATGCTTGGATTGGTTTTAATGGCATCCGAGCAGCATCTACTATTAAAAACTGTGGTTTTTCCAAGCAATCCTATGTACTTCCTTTCAAGAATCAAGAAGTTATAATTGATTATATTTCCAATATCCTTACTTCCACACACCTTTCCTTTTCCAATGATTTAAAAAGAAATGCCTATCTGCTTTTGATTTTTTCTTCACTTGTAGATAATTTCAGTCGTCTTTCAGTCCGGTCTTCTAAGACTGGTGAAGCACGGTATGACTATGGAAGCAATGTTTATGTAGAACAGGCGATTGATTATATCAAATGGAATCATGCGCGTGGCATCAATGTCTCTGATATTGCTGACTATATTGGCATCAGCCGCACCTATTTAAACCATGTATTCCAGAAAGAACTGGGTATTTCTTCTCAGAAGTTCCTCATGGATTTCCGTCTTCACAAGGCAGCAAACCTTTTGATTTCCTCAGAACTTCCTGTAACAGAAATTTCGTCAGAGGTAGGCTATGATGATTCTTTGGCTTTTTCCAAAGCATTTAAGAAAAAATTTGGTTTGAGCCCTAAAAATTATCGAAGCCATAAGGAAACTATGGACCTTTTTTCTGAAAAACAGCCATCTACCAATGAACTTCTTGAAAAGATAAAATCTTGACAGAAAGGGAACTCTATGGAACAGTCTCTTGTACTGCATCTGCCTAATCGACAGATTCAGGATTTCTATTTATGTTTCTGCGGCTATGCTAAATGCCAGCCTCTCCACAGCTCTGGTCCTGGAGTCCGGCCTAATTATGTGATACACTATATCCTGGAAGGAGAAGGGGATTATTTTGTAGATGGAGAGAAAACTCATCTTAAGGCAGGAGAAGGATTTATCATTGAGCCTAATGTGCTAACTTTTTACCAGGCAAGCCTGCAAAGGCCCTGGTCCTATGTATGGGTAGGATTTTCAGGCCCCACGGCTCCAGAATATTTATCCTATTTGGGTTTTAATCATAATCATCTGGTATTTAAAAGTTCAGAATCGGAACGGATTAAAGACCTAGTTTTCCGGATGCTGCGTTCTAGTCAAAACAGCCCTAAAAACGAGTTTTATCTCCATGGATTGTTTTTTGAATTTTTTTCCTGCCTGATTGATGAAAATCTACCTCAGCAGAAAGAAGATTTGGACCATAACAGAGAAACCACAAACCGATACTTACGAGAAGCTATTGCATATATCCAGCAGCATTTTGCCGAAGGTCTTAAAGTATCAGACATTGCAGACCATGTAGCAGTGAGTCGAGGATATCTTTACCAGATATTTAATGAAACTTTAGGTATGTCCCCCAAACAATATCTGACTAATTTTTGCATGACACGTGCCACAGAGCTTTTAACCTTAGCTGACCATTCTGTAGAGGAAGTAGCCAAAAGCTGCGGCTATCCCAATCCAGTGGCTTTCTCTGCCCTATTTCGGAAACGGATGGGGTTATCTCCTACCCAGTATCGGGCTGAGGTATCAGCAGGATACCGAGAACGGCTCAAAAAAGAGCTTGAAAGTCTTATTTGAGGAACCCATTGACAATTTCTGCCTCAGCCTCTTCCTCTGTCATTCCCAAGGTCATCAGCTTGATAATCTGTTCCCCTGCAATTTTTCCAATCGCTGCTTCATGAATCAGAGCAGCATCGGTATGATTAGCTGTAATCTTGGGAATTGCGCTAATTTTTGCATTATCCATGATAATAGCATCACATTCCGAATGTCCTGCGCATCTGGCATTGCCATTGATTTCAGCGTTAAATACCTGGGTCGAATCCTCTTTTGCCACAGAGCGAGAGATTACATTGGCGCTGGAATCTTCTCCATTTAGGTTGACCATAAAACTACTTTCTGCATACTGGCTGCCATGGGTTAAAAGTCGCTCTCGAATGATTAGTTTTGCTCCTGCCTCCAAATCTGCTTTGGTAGTTCTGTTGGTAGAATCCACCCCTTTAATCTGCACCATCTCCATTTCCATATAACTATTTTCCCTCATAGAAACTTCCGTTGCAGGATTCATAATCCGCTTCCCCCTGCCATCTCCAGAACCATAATGCTTTTCTACATATCTTACCTTGGAATTTTTTCCTACAAAGAAACGGTGGATACCGTCATGCTTAGAATCTTTATCCCCCCCATTGTGGATACCACATCCTGCCACAATCACCACATCTGCATCATCGCCAATATAGAAATCATTAAGCACATTCTCGGCAAATCCACTCTCACTTAAAACCACTGGAATATGCACACTTTCATTTTTTGTCCCTGGTTTGATATGAATATCAATCCCTGTGCCATCTTCTTTAGAAATAATCTCGATATTAGCAGAATTTGCTCGTCCAGTCATTTTCCCATTTGTTCGGATATTATAGGCACCTGCTGGAACTCCATGGAGGTCAGCTACTTCCTCCAAAAGCCTCATCTGGATAGAATCTACCTTTGCAATCTCCTTCATAGTTACTGTTCTCCTTTACAAAATCTGTTGCAGGCATCCACTGCAGATGCTGTTCCCAAAAGGCTTGGAAGAATCTCATCCTTTGGTCCTTGAGCTGTGATTTTGCCATCTGCAATGACTACAATCTCATCTGCAATATTTAAAATCCGTTCCTGATGGGAAATAATCAAAATGGAGCCTTCTGTAATATCTCTCATTCGCTCAAATACAGAAATTAAATTCTGGAAACTCCACAAGTCAATTCCTGCCTCTGGTTCATCAAACACAGATAGCTTTGTACCTCTAGCTAATACTGTTGCAATCT
>DEPC01000253.1 GCA_002358555.1 Hungatella sp. UBA3402
TATACTTTTTGGCAACTTATTCTAGTTATAAAAGCAAATAAAGTCAGACAAAATGTAAGCACATTTCTGTCTGACTTTCTAATTCCTAACCTATTATATTGAATCAAGAGATTATTGTACTAATATTAGAAACCTTTCGTTGCACCCATCCCATTAAAGGGCTTTTTTATTTAACTAAATTAACTAGCACAACAAGTTAATTTAGTAATCCAACAATATTCACCAAAATACTTCACTATATCTATCCATAATACCCTTCTGTTCTAAGCATTCCTTGTTTCCACAACTTTTCCCACTTCCCTCTTACCACCATTATCCTTTGACAAATAGAAAAATAATCCTGCCTTTTTCAGTACTGGTCTAACTGCCATATAGACTGCGACCACTACAATTGTGCCAGCTACGGAATTAATAAATGTTACTCCTGCTGCCCATGTAGACATAATCTTTGCCGCTGAAGATTCTACTCCCAAAATATAATTCTTATAGAAAAATCCAGCAATTGGGTCCATAATCACATTAAATCCTAGACCAGCAATCGAAGAAACCACTGTCCACTTAAATACATATTTATTATCATGATTCTCTGTGATATGAGCAATCCTGTGGGCAATAAAGCCTGTCACCAGACCAATGCATAGCTTTAAAACAAATGTCTTAGGTGCACTGGTAACATATGCTGGGTCAATCAAATCTGCGATTGTCATTCCCAAAGAGCCTGCCAATCCTCCATACCCCCCGCCCAACAAAAGTGCCGCTAAAACACAGAATGCATTGCCAATATGAAGGGCTACCATATCCCCTCCAAAGGTAGGAATCGGAATCTTTAAATAAGTAAAAGCTACATAACATAGAGCTGCCATTAACCCTGTCACTACAATCTTATATACTTTCTCATTTTTATCATTCATATTCATTCGCTCCCTTGTTTTTTACTCCACATAATCTGCCAGTCCTTTTTAAGGTATTGGCTTTTGCGCACTTTTTTGTGGGCTTTTCGCAACAGTGATGATAATTAAACTGTTACGATTTTCCTAATCATAACATATAAGTGGAATGATAAAAATAGCCAGTTTTTATATTTTTGACCAGTCCAGTTGTTAATCCCTAGACTCCACACAAATCAAAATGCCATTCTCAAACTCAATGGAAGCTTCTGTATCAGCCAATTCATTGCTGACACAAAGTCCAGCTTCCACCCCTATCGAGATATTCTTGCGATTCAAAGGATACTTAAATCCTTTTAGGGTAATTCCTTTCACTTTTTCTGTCAAAGGAATAAACGAAATATAGGTTCCAAACATTTCCTCCTTCCGAAATGTTCTTCCATGAGAAAGCAAATATGCCTTATTATATTCATCATAGAGATACGCTTCTACTTGGCAGTCCAGGCAAAGCTTCAAAAGATGCAAATTGGATAATTCATGGTCCAGCCGTCTCCCTGTAGCGCCCAGAATCACAAGTTTTTTGCATCCCAATTTTATGGCAGTGTTTATGGCAAGCTCGGTATCGGTCTCATCTTTTTCCGGCTTATGGACATCCCACAGAACGGAGGGATTCTTCTGGTATCGTTCTAAAATTTTTGAATCTACTGTATCAAAATCTCCTACCACTGCATCTGGCGTCAAACCAAGGGCTCTAGTCTTTTCCAGACCTCCATCTACCGATATTACACAATCTACTTTTTCGTGTTGCAAAAATTGACCGGCAAAAGCCAAGTCAAGTCTTCCGCCGGTTATTATCAATCCTGTTTTCATAATATCTCCTATTTTTTAGTTCTCGAAAATCCGCTAATTCGATAGTTTCTTGCTTCTTTCGTTTCGCTCCCCTTGCTGATATTCACCTATGGCAATTTTTCCCATCTAACAGGAATCAATTATTGGCCATATTCTGCAAAAATCTCCTGAAATCTTCGGACATTCTCCCCGATATCTCCTCGGAAAACCGAGGAACCTGCTACAATCACATTTGCTCCTGCCTCCAAGAGACTTTGAACATTTTCTAGAGTGACTCCACCGTCCACTTCAATATCTGTATTCAACCCTAATTCTTTGAGATGTCTCCTTAACTCTCTAACCTTTTCCAATGTATAGGGGATAAATTTTTGGCCTCCAAACCCTGGATTTACTGACATGATGAGTACCATATCCACCAGAGGAAGAACTAATTCTATGGCGGAAATAGGAGTTGCTGGATTCAATGCCACTCCTACTTTTGCCCCAGTTTGGCGAATTTGTTGAATTGTAGAATCCAGATGCTTACATGCCTCTGCATGGATGCAAATGAAATCTGCACCGCTATCTCTCAACTCTTTGATATACCGGACTGGCTCTTCCACCATCATATGCACATCAAACACCATATCAGTACAATTCCTCAGAGAAGCAATCACTGGCATTCCAAAGGAAATACTGGGCACAAAAGCTCCATCCATCACATCAAGATGAAGATATTTTGCTCCTGCCTGTTCTGTAATTTTTATATTGTGTTCTAGATTTTTAAAATCAGCTCCCAACAGGGATGGTGCTAGTACAATCATTTCAATATCTCCTTTTATCTTTCAGTTCCTCATAAAACAAACGATAATTTTTATATCGGCTTTTACTGATACTTCCTGTCTTCGCTGCATCTTTAACCCCACAAATGTTCTCTCCCATATGGTCGCATCCTAAAAAGCGGCATTGGTCTTCAAAGGGTTTAAACTCTGGAAAATATTCTTTCAAATCTCCTGGCTCCATATCCTCCACAAATACAGAACTAAAACCTGGTGTATCCATAAGATAGGTATTTTCTCTTAAACAAAACAGTTCAGAATGTCTGGTAGTATGTTTTCCTCTCCTTATCTTTTCACTGATACTGCCTGTTTCCATATTGGCTTTTGGCATCAAAAGATTGGTAAGAGAGGATTTTCCTACTCCTGAAGGGCCTGCTAAGACTGTAGTCTTTCCTTCTAAATAGTTCTGTACAGTTTCAACCCCTGTTTTCCTGTAAATACTTAAAAACATTATAGGATATCCGGCTGGCTCATAAATCTTAATATATCGTTCTTTCGTCTCCCTATCAGCTAAATCTGTTTTGTTAAATAGCAGAGTAACTGGAATCTGGCTTTTTTCCATAAGAACTAGAAATCGGTCTAACAAATTTAAGTTAGGTTCTGGGTCTGTAATTGCAAACATCACAAAAGCTT
>DEPC01000166.1 GCA_002358555.1 Hungatella sp. UBA3402
TATTAATCATTGAAGATGATGTGGAATTGTGCGGCATCATCAAAACAGAACTGGAAAAGGAACATTATAATATAGATTGCTGTCATGACGGAGCCGATGCCTCATATTATGCCCTACAGCCGATATATGACCTAATCCTACTTGACCGGATGCTTCCCGGCGAAAATGGGATTCATATCCTAAAAAGTATCCGGAATGCAAAGCTGAGTACCCCTGTTATCCTGATAACCGCACTAGATCAGCTGACTGATAAGATAGAAGGTCTTGACTACGGAGCGGATGATTATCTGTCAAAACCATTTGCCATGGGCGAATTATCGGCAAGAATACGAGCTATACTCAGACGCCCAGTAACTATGAACTCTAATTCTCAGGAGTTTCGCTATGGCGATCTTGTCTTGACAGAAGAAAACCTTGCCCTGACTTGTGGGCTAAACACTGCTACACTTACCCAGAAGGAATACCTTCTCTTGGAATTTTTAATTAAAAACAGTGAGAAAATCCTGACAAGAGAATATATCCTGTCTGCTGTATGGCCGCTTGATAGCGATATTGAATACAGTAATGTAGATAATTATATCTATTTTCTGCGAAAACGCTTCAAGCAGTTAGGCATCAAAGCATCCATTAAGACGGTTTACGGAAAAGGCTATCGGCTACAACAAGAGGAGGGTACCCTATGATTCATAAGACAAAACAATACCTTTTATTCCTTTATTCCGTTTCGACAGGGCTGATTTTAACGGCTGTGATTGCAATACTCGCCTTTTCCAATTATCACCAGAAAGAACAGTATAATCAGCTTCTATTTCAAAATCTGGTATCTTCATTCTCGTTTACTATACAGAATAATCCAGATCTGCAAAATGTCGGAAAACAATATGCAAATGGCAGTCCTCTTTCTTTCAAAATTCTGCTAGATGGTAAAACAATCATGGTTTGTCCTGATGATTCCTCATCCACACAAAGGCAACTTCTGGAAGAACTTGAGAATTTACTTTCCAGCAGATACCAGACCATCAATGAAGGAAAAACAGAGGAGGAAGCATTCATTACCCCAATTTTAAAACTGTCCAATCAATCTGGACAATCCTACTATGGAGCCATACAAGGCTTAAAAAGGAATGACGGAAGCTATGTAAAGATTTATCTTCTATATCCCACTGGCCACACATTCCCCCTTCGTAGTATCATCCTTTATCTTTTATTGGAATTCATAGGATTATTACTATTTCTGATTACTGGAAAATTACTAATTGACAGAATTTTCAAACCAGTAAACCAAAATATACAGAATCAAAAGGAGTTTATTTCCTATGCTTCCCATGAATTAAAAGCTCCCCTTGCCATTATACAGGCTTCCAATTCTTCTTCCGAAAGATTATCCACAGGCGCCCAAACTGCCATCTCTAACGCCTGCAGCAGCATGAATCGACTGATATCCGACATGCTTCTTTTATCAACAACAGAAAATGCAGATATGCCTCTGCACCTTACATCTGCTGAAGTAAGCACCATGCTGATAGGGGTATATGAAACACACCTTCCTTTATGCCGAAAAACACACCATATATTACAGCTTAATTTGCCTGATGACTTGCTCCCTGAAATCACTCTAGATGAGGCAAGAATTGTTCAGGTATTGTCCATCCTAATCAGCAACGCCATCAGCTATTCCCCCTCTGGTAGTGAAATCACCTTGTCTGTAGATATTGAAAATACAAGGATTATTGCAAAAAAAATACTCTGCATCAGAGTCATCGACCATGGAATCGGTATTCCTGATACTGAAAAAAAACGGATTTTTGACCGCTTCTACCGCGTTGATAAATCCCATAAGGATAAGCAGCACTATGGCTTGGGACTGAGCATTGCAAAAAATATCATTCTCCTTCACAAAGGAACGTTGGAAGTAAAAGATACAGAAGGTGGCGGCTCTACATTTTGTATCACCCTGCCCATTAATAGAAAATGAAAAATACTCTTTTCCCTATGCAAAACCGGCTGGTTCTACACCAGCCGGTTTTGTTACCTGTTATTCTGCTTCAAATCCAATCATAATCAAACTTCTACCTTCTTCTTTAACTTCACTTATGTAACATTCATTCAGTTTTAGATAAGCCAGTGCCAGCGCATTCTCATTTTTTTCAATTACAATTTTCCTATCTTTTTCACTACATAACCCATTAAGATATTCAAAAGCAGAATATATTCCTGAAACTGTCATATTATTTTCTTTTGTAGACAGCACGACTTCTTGATTTGATACCGCAAATTTTGATAATAGTTCAAATAATATAATCTCCAATGTCTGAATCACATGATTATTTATAACTATTTTTCTGTCAAATGCATCGTCTCTAGGAATACATTTAATATGAACTTCCCTTTTGTCTACTTTTTTTTCTATATTCTCAAATAAATCCAAACAAACTGTCGCAAGACTTAGTTCTATGCTTTGCTTATAAGGGAAACTACTCTCACCCAACCTTTCGGTAATTTTCCTGTCAATCTTTTTTTTAACTCTTTCATGGACTTCTAAATTGTCAACCATCCCATGTAATGCATCTCTTATTATATAATCAAGATCATCTTTCTTCAGACTCATATTATATTCTCCTCGTATCATACTTAAATAACTATATTGATAACTACTTTTACTGCATCAAAAGTACCATTGTTATCTGTACCGTCTATTGTCACAATTCTCCCAATTTCAAGGTCACTTACATCTCCTTCCCTTTGCGAAACATAGTTTCCACCATCTTTGATTGTCTGCACTACAAATACCGTGGTATCTGAATAGTTGATACTCATCAGTTCCTTTTTTTCTTCCTCTGGTGAGAATTCCATCATATCTAACTCACCGAACTTTTCATCCTGAATATTATCAACATATGCTTTATTGATAATAAAATACTGATCATTTACTTTTTCTATTACTCCGCTTCTCTGCTCACTTGAACTTATCGTAGTACTATCTTTCCCTTGATTTTCCGTTTCAATTGAATCAGTTTCTTTTCCAGAAATATTGTCAGCATAAGATTCACTGCTCTGTCCTTCCTTCTCATATTGACCCACATCTGCTTTGTCTTGCTCTTCCTTTGTCTCTGAATTTAAAGATTCTTTTTTATTACCTTCTGTCATTTCATTCATATCACTTATCTTTTCTACTTCTAGAATCCCTGATGCTTCACTTGGCTGTGAGCCACAGCCATTAAATGATAAGGTGACAACACATATGCCCATAGCAATTAGAATTTTAGACTTTCTCATAAAATATTTCTCCTAGTATAATAATGGTGTAGTCAAGAATGACTACTGGTTAATTGTTACAAAGTCCAATCTAATAAATCAATATAGATATAACGGAAGGAGGAGTTCCCCCATATGCACTAACTTAATAAAAATACTGGCATTTGTAACCTG
>DEPC01000076.1 GCA_002358555.1 Hungatella sp. UBA3402
AGTTCCATCTTCTCTTTTACAGTAGCTTTGATTGCCTCTGCACCTGGCGCAAGAAGTTTTCTTGGGTCAAATCCCTTACCCTGTAAATCTTTTCCTGCCTCCACATACTTACGGGTAGCCTCTGCAAATGCCAACTGACACTCAGTATTTACATTAATCTTTGCTACTCCAAGGCTAATTGCTTTCTTAATCATATCAGCTGGAATTCCTGTACCACCATGAAGTACTAATGGCATATCTCCTACTTTCTCTTTAACTGCTGCCAAGGTCTCAAAGCTTAACCCCTGCCAATTCTCTGGATATTTGCCATGGATATTCCCAATGCCTGCTGCTAAAAAGTCAATACCTAAGTCAGCAATTGCTTTACACTCATCTGGGTCAGCACACTCACCCATACCTACCACGCCATCTTCTTCACCACCGATGGAACCAACCTCTGCTTCCAGAGAAAGTCCTTTGTCCTTGCAAATCTTTACCAGTTCTGTAGTTTTTGCTACATTCTCATCAATAGGATAATGAGAACCATCAAACATAACAGAGGAAAAACCTGCTTCAATACACTTTAGGCATCCATCATAGCTGCCATGGTCTAAATGAAGTGCTACTGGAACTGTGATATTTAATTCCTCTAACATTCCATTTACCATACCAACAACAGTTTTATAACCTGTCATGTACTTTCCAGCTCCCTCAGATACACCCAGGATTACAGGGGACTTTAACTCTTCTGCTGTCAACAGAATCGATTTTGTCCACTCTAGGTTGTTGATGTTGAACTGGCCTACGGCATATTTACCGTCTCTTGCTTTTTCAAGCATTTCTCTTGCTGATACTAACATGATTAAACCCTCCATCACTTAAAATATACTTCTTCTGCAATCAAAGACTGCATTTGTCTTTAGTATACAACATTAAGGAGGATTTGAAAAGATAGAAACTTGTTTAAAACTGTACTTTCTACAATCCCAAAATTTCTATCACAGCTTTCTTCATATCTGCTGCTTTACATTCTCTGTTATGACGAATCTTAGCAATTCGTATCTCTTCTACTGCCTTTGGAATCTCTACTCCTGAAACTTGCTGCAGTTGTTCAATCACTTCAAATTCATCTTCCGGTAAACGACTCCCTTTCACAGCCTCCATAACGCTTCTTGAAAACTTATAGGGACTTGCAGTGGATGCAATTACTGTTTTTGTCTCATCATTTGAAGCATTTCGATATTTCTGATATACAGCCGCTGCTACACCTGTATGAGTATCCATCACATAACCAGTATTCTCATAGGTCTGTCTGATTGCCTCTTTGTCCTCCTCCTCAGTTGCAAAACCTCCTATAAAGTCAGCCATTTTCTCTCTCATATCTTCACTGATTTTATATTCCCCTTTGCCAGCCAAATCCGCCATCAATTTTGCCGTTTTTTCGGAATTGCTGTTTGTACTTAAATAGATAAGCCTCTCTAAATTGCTGGAAATCAAAATATCCATAGAAGGAGATATTGTCAGCAGAAACTCTCTCTTTTTATCATAGATTCCATTAGAAAAGAAATCGTATAATACTTTATTGTCATTGGAAGCACAGATTAGTTTATTAATAGGCACTCCTATCTGCTTTGCAAAATAAGCTGCCAAAATATTTCCGAAATTTCCTGTGGGAACAGCTACGTTAATTGCTTCTCCTTCTTTAATTTCTTCATTATTCAGAAGCTGTCCATAGGCATATACATAATAAACTATCTGAGGAACCAATCTTCCTATATTAATAGAGTTTGCTGAAGAAAAGACAAATCCTTTTTCTTTTAGTTCCTTTTCAAACTCCTTATCTGCAAAAATTTGCTTTACACCAGTCTGGGCATCATCAAAATTGCCATGAATTGCAACTACTGCAGTATTGTCTCCCTTCTGAGTAACCATCTGTAGCTCTTGTACCTTGCTGACTCCATCTTTTGGATAAAAAACAATAATCCTGGTTCCTGGCACATCGGCAAACCCAGCCATAGCAGCTTTTCCTGTATCTCCTGATGTGGCTGTGAGAATTACAATCTCCTGGTCTACATGATTTTTCTTTGCTGCTGTTGTCATTAAATGGGGAAGAATCGATAATGCCATATCTTTAAATGCAATGGTACTTCCATGAAATAGTTCCAGATAATAAGCTCCATTCACCTTCACCAAGGGAACAATCACTTCTGTATCAAATTTGTTGTCGTAAGCATTGTCAATACATGTCTTTAACTCTTCCTCAGTAAAATCTGTGAGAAATAATTTCATCACTTCATATGCCGTTTCCTGATACGTCTTTCCTGCCAACTGTGCCATGGTAAGCTCCAGCTTTGGTATCTCATTTGGCATAAACAATCCACCATCTTCAGCAAGTCCCTTTAAAATGGCCTGGGATGCTGTTATATTGCTCTCCTTACCTCTGGTGCTCTGATATGATAGATTCTTCATAAATGTCCTTTCTAATTCGATTTTAACATTCTGTTCTGTTTCCAATTTCCAGTGAATTGTAACATATTTTCCCCAAGGGTGCAATATAAACTGTTTTCTATGTATTTCTAATTTTGTTATGGTTACAGATAACATTGACATCATAAAAAGGCTGTTGTAAAATAATAGATTTCTACAATATACAAGATGGATATCTGGAATATTACATCTATATATTGTAGGGTCATAGTATTTTTCAACAGCCCCTTTTTTAAAAAATAATTTTATTTTCTACTGCACTTACTTTCTTTCCAACCAAATATCAGCTTTAAAAGCCACAGATACTCCTGATAAAAAGGATATTCCTTAAAATCTGCAAAGGCATCTACCATACTTTCATAATACCATGCCTGCAGCTTTTTATCCTTGGCTCGGAATTTTTGCCAGATTTCATCTCCGACCACCAGATAATCTTTGGCAGTACTGCGAAGATTACTTAGCTTATCTCCAAAAGCTAGAAGCTTATCCTCCCTTCCGGCAGAAGCTAAGCGGTCAATGGTAGCCTGCTTTCTCTCTATCCAGCTTTTGGACTTGTCCTCACTCTCCCGTCTCACTAATCTTGCTATACGGGTTCCAAATTGCTGTTCCAGTTCCTCATAAACCACTCCGGCATCTTCAATCACGTCATGAAGATATGCCGCAGCAATCAAATCCTGATCTTCCGTCATCAAGGCAACAATCATTGCCACCTCCATAGGATGAGTGATGTACGGAATCGGGCTTCCTTTCCGCAAGGCACCTTCATGAGCCTTGGCGGCAAATTCTGCTGCTTTCCTAACCATAGAACTCCTCTCTGTATTTCGTTGTACCGACACAGCGCACAAATTGGTACTGCTTATTGCATATGTAGCCATTTATAACAGCTTAAATATTTCAACTGTTATGGACATATTACCATAAATTCAGAGAATTTAGAAGTTAAACTTGTAAGAATCTCTATTTTCTGATATGCTAATAGTTGCTTATTACAAAAGGAGGTTTCTCTTTATGAATCAACGTACATACCGCAATTTGCGCCCCTATAAGTACAATAATTCCACCAGTTCGGACCTGATTCATCTATTACTGTTTTATATATTGCCTTTTATTATAGTCAACGCTATCATTTTCTTTTTAGCTACCACGAAACCTGACTATGAACTGACAATATCAGGAACAAACGACTATCGGACAACTACTATCACGTTTACCATCAAATCTATCATGCCTCTGAAAGAAGTTACTATTAAGATGGACACCCAGCCTATTGATTTGGTAAAGGTTGGTAAAAAGAAATATCAGGCCACCATTGACCATAATGGCTCGCTAGAAATCTATATGATGAACTTTAATAATATGGCGCTTCTGGAATATGAGCGTATTGATATTCTGGATGATGAACCGCCTATCATTGAAGATTATACTGCTGAGGACGGTCTTCTGTCCTTTACCATCATGGATACCCAGTCAGGCGTTGATTATTCTTCTATCCATGCTCAGACTTCCTCTGGACAGGCCGTTGTCCCTTTAAGTGTAGATAAATCCAATGGCAGAGTCATCTTCCAGATGGCTTTTGACAGCCTTACAGTATCTGCCAAGGATATGACTGGCAATGAATACTTAACTACATTCTCTCTCAACACAATAGACCCTCCTGTAGACCCAACTGGGGAGCCTGTTTCTGATGATGTTCCTGAAGAGTCCACATCAGAGTCAGCATAAAACAGCATATCAAAAATAAACTAAATATAATAATTTTCAATAAGAAAAGAGCTGTGGTAATATGCTATC
>DEPC01000186.1:0-291 GCA_002358555.1 Hungatella sp. UBA3402
CCAAAAGCTTTGTTTGATTCTTGCACCAGTTAAACTGGCTAATTCATCCGTTGCATTTTTGATGCGACTGCATAAAAATGCTTTTACTTTTTAAAGGTTTTGTTCTCTGAACATTCTATACTAGAATCTTCTATAATAAAAATTTCTCTTTTAGAATTTTCAGGGTTGCATTACTGTTTATTTGTCAAGGTTCTTTTTATTATTTCAGTATCATCTGGTTACCCAAGATACCGAGCGGAGAAGATGGGATTTGAACCCATGCGCCGCTATTAACGACCTACTCCCTTTCCA
>DEPC01000186.1:680-32937 GCA_002358555.1 Hungatella sp. UBA3402
AAAACGGAGAGGGTGGGATTCGAACCCACGCGCCCTTGCGGACAAACGGTTTTCAAGACCGCCTCGTTATGACCGCTTCGATACCTCTCCAAACGTGCTTTTCAATTATATATCACACATCTTTGTTTGTCAAGCACTTTTTTCCAAGTTTTGAAGAGCTTCCTTAGCGAATCATTTTTTGGTCTTGTTACCATTTCTATTTCGTTTGACAGCTTAGACATTTTATCATCAAAATTCGATGTTGTCAACTATTTTTTTCATCTTTTTTTAGTTTGGGAAAGCTTCCATTCTAGGCAACGTGTATTATTGCCGCATTTAATCAATATATTGTATAATATGATAGAAATTTTAGAATATATTGATTTTTTTGAGTTTCCCCATTTTTGAAATTTATACCTCTGACCTCCGCATAAAATCAATATTTTCCATAAAAGGGACAATCACAACTGACAATTCCCATTTCGTTTCGTATTTATGCGGCTTTTCAGAAAATCGACAGAAAAAAATGGGAAAACTCAAAATTGATTTTACAAATAGTCTTTTGCATGAAATTGTGTAAATTCATTAGGAATCAATCATTATACTACTGGAATTAAGAATAAAATATATGTTTTGTTATAGAAAATTCCTTTGTATATAATTATTTGAAATGTAACCGCAATCCTATTAGCTTTCGATGATGGGTTAAGGGCACAAAACGAATGGTTGCGATGACCTGCATTTCCTGCTATCATCTATCCATACACGAACATTGATAATGATAACTGTATATCAATGGTTGTGTCGAGAAATTCATGCGAAAACCAAGCCTTCCTTCAACATGTAATATATACAAGCTACAAAGGTATGGGATATAACCGTTATAGGGCAGGAACTGCCCGAATTTACTCCTGTGCAGATAGTAGATTATGAGGGTGCTATGTGCCAGTGGTACACGGTTAGCATGGACCGAAGCGAAGACCTATGAAACAGGAAGTCCTTTGGCTTTAGACAATGGGTAGTTCATTATTACAGGATTTTGGCAAAAACCAAATTGTAGAAATTGATTATAAAAAGCCGAATTAACTAGCATAACAGGTTAAAATATATTTGAAACTTTGACACTCCCCACAACTAAAGCAGGAGAATTCTTGTTTCTACTACTACTGCATTGGCTGATGCCTTACAATATCTCAATATCTTACACAATATCCACAAGCTAGATGATATGGTTCCTGCGTGTCCCACGGTACAGTGGTTTCACGAATGGCAGTACATTCGTACTTTGGATATATCACACATGCAAGGAACTCGTTTTTCGCATAGGATTTCTCCGTGCAACTGGATATATCCAGTTTTCAACGAATCATGAAAGGTTATCACAGCCTATAATGTAAAGTCTTTATTTTCGTAGCAATGTTCTGCTATCAATAGAATGGTAATACAAAAGTGGTTATTGAAATACCAGTTGAAAAACCGTCCATCTCAATTATTTGCGTAAATTCGGTGAATATGTCTTATATCCCTATAGCTAAAGTAAAGGATTTTACAACATATTGGATAAAGAAGCAAATTTTAAATATTGCATAAATTTGTTTATTATACAGCAGTTTACAACTTTTTTATTTTTACCTAAACTATCTGTTATAAGACGATTTCTATAGAATAAATATGCAAATTTAATGCTAAATTTACCTAAAATAAGAATAGTTATGCAATACATAGTTGCTAATTATAGGCTTTTGAAAAAGTTGTAAACGGGTATTTATTATACAAAGACAAATTTAAAATTTTATCTTTGCCTTATCCTCGATTGAAGGATAAAACCTAGATTTATTATGCAGCTTTCTGGAATTGTTCATTTATAGTTTGAACTACTGTTTTTAGATATCATACGCCTTCTTAAAAAAGCCTTGGCAATTTCTAGGTCTTCTGGAGTTGTCACCTTGATATTTTCATAACTTCCTTTTATTAAATGAACCTTATGTTGAGTTATTGTCTCTACTACCATAGCATCATCTGTAATTCCTTGTTGTAATGATATATTTTCAAATAGTTTATCATACGCAGATTTTATTAAATCATAGGAAAATGCCTGTGGTGTTTGAACCATCCACAGGCTGTTACGGTCAGGTGTATAAGAAGCATTTCCCTCTTGGTCAATCACTTTGATAGTATCTTTGACTGGCATACCTACTACACATGCTCCATATCTTTCTGCTCCATCTATAGCAGCTTCAATCATATTCTTTGCGATACAAGGTCTTGCGCCATCATGAATCAAGATATTATCACAGCCATAAGCTGCTTTTAGTCCTTCATATACAGAATGATATCTTTCTTTTCCACCAGGCACAATAGCTACAATTTTAGTAAATCCATATGCCTCCACAATATGATTGCGGCAAAATCCTTCTTCTCCATTCCCTGTCACTAGAACAATACTGTCAACAGAACTATTTTCAAAGGCTTCCAAAGAATAATATAAAAGAGGATGTCCCTCTAATTCTAGATATTGTTTTTGTATCTGACTACCCATCCTACTGCCTTTTCCAGCAGCCAGCACAATAGCAATTGTTTTTTTTGTTTTCTGCATTGATTATTACCTAAATAAAAAATCTCAGGAATACATCTTAATGTAACCATTTGGAGCAAGAAATCTCCCTCTTGTAAGGGGGAAAACTCGTCATTGTGTTAGATTGCTAATACTTTAACCAAATGGTGATATTACGAATTACCTGTTCTTGCTCCATTACTTTTAAAAGCTCTTTCTGCTTTTATCTTTCCCCTAGCTTCAAGTTTGGAACTGCATTCAAATCCCATCTACTCCTGGTGCCATTGATATATTCATAGTACCCAGCAGTTCCGATCATTGCTGCATTGTCTGTACAGAAAATTGGTGAAGGGCAATAAAACTTAAATCTTGCTTTTGTACAAGCTTTTTTCATCTCTGCCCGAAGCACTGAATTGGAGGCCACCCCTCCAGCAATGGCAATTTTATCATATCCTAGCTCCTTTGCTGCCTCTATCGTATGGCTCACCAAAACCTCAACTACTGCATATTGAAAGGAAGCAACAAGATTGGGGATACAAATTACTTCTTTCATCATTTGGGCATGATTAATATAATTCAATACTGCTGATTTTAGACCGCTGAAGCTGAAATCATAAGGGGCTCCTTCCACCTTTGCCCGCGGGAAATGAATAGCTTTTGGATCGCCTTTTTTGGCTTCTTTGTCAATCTTGGGTCCGCCAGGATATCCTAACCCTACAGCCCTTGCCACTTTATCGAATGCCTCTCCTGCTGCATCGTCCCTGGTATGCCCTAAAATTTCAAATTCTCCATAATCTTTCACTACTACTAGATGGGTATGACCGCCAGATACAATCAAACATATAAAGGGAGGTTCTAAATCTGGATGTTCAATAAAGTTTGCTGATACATGTCCTTCAATATGATGTACCCCCACTAAAGGTTTTTTAGCTGCATAGGCAATCGCTTTGGCCTCTGCCACTCCTACAAGTAAAGCCCCCACCAACCCTGGACCATAAGTAACTGCAATGGCTGTTATTTTTTCTAAAGTAATATTGGATTGCTGCAATGCAGTTTCAATCACTTGGTTAATCTTTTCAATATGCTTTCTGGATGCAATCTCTGGAACCACTCCGCCATATAAGGTATGCAAATCAATTTGGGAGGAAATGATATTGGACAACACCTCTCGTCCATTTTTCACCACAGCAGCCGCAGTCTCATCGCAAGAACTTTCAATCGCAAGAATATAAACATCTTCTTCTATTCTACTTTTTTTCATTGTCAATCCTCATCAAATTCTAGTTCTGCTGTTTTTCCATCTTTAGCTGCAATGGTGGCTGGAAATATCTGGCGGACCTTATCGATATACTCATCTGGTCTGGTAAGAGATGGGCTATAATGAGTCAGCCATAAAGCTTTTGGCTGTGCTTCTTTTGCCAGTCTGGCTGCCTCGTAAAAAGTCATATGCTTATATTCTCTGGCTTTTGCCTCTTTTCCCTCTTCCCCATACATACCTTCACAGATAAATAAATCTGCCTCCTTGGCATATTCTGCAATAACTGGAACTGGTCTGGTATCTGTACAATAGACCACCTTCAACCCTCGACGTGCAGGCCCCAGAACCATATCTGGAGTGTATCTGACTCCTTCTCCTTCTATTGTCTCACCTTTTTGCAGGCGATTCCACAGCTTCATAGGAATATTCTGTGCTTTTGCCCGTTCTACATCAAATCTTCCCTTTCTAGGAATAGAAATGGCATATCCATAGCAAACTACATTGTGATTGACCCGATAAGCATCAATATGATAAGGACCAAATCTCAAATGTTCTCTTGGCTCTGTCAATTCTACAAACCGTAGCTCAAAAGGCAGTTCTGGTGCAATCATCCGCAGAGCAGATACCACCCTTTCCAATCCTCTGGGTCCTACTAAGGTCAGTGGTTCCTCCCGTTCTGCATTTCCCATGGTCAGCAAAAGCCCTGGCAATCCACTGATATGGTCTGCATGGTAATGAGTAAAACAAATAATATCAATGGGTTTGGGACTCCACCCCTTTTCCTTTAAAGCAATCTGAGTTCCCTCTCCGCAGTCTATCAATAGGCTGCTGCCGTCACAGCGGGCCATCATAGATGTGAGCCACCGATATGGAAGTGGCATCATTCCCCCTGTTCCTAGCAGACAAATATCTAACATAGTAAAGTCTCCATTCTTTCTACCGATATATCTTATATCTTATGATGTCTTTACTATACTAACAGATATCGCCTAAAATATCAAACCTAAACTATAAAAATTCCCTGATTTCTTCCACCTCCACAGAAATACGGAAATTTCTTAATAATTCATCATAACATTCCTCACATAAATCAAACCGATGGATTTCTCCGTCCTTTTCCGAAAAATAGTCCCAGGCATGTTCCACATTCAACGCCCCTTCTCTCATGATTCCGTCTTTTACTACCAATTTTTTTCCGCAGCAATTACAGATAACTGTTTCCAGCTCTCCATTACTTTTGTATTTTCTCATCTCATTCTCACCTTTCTTAATTCCACATTTTCCTAAGAATCTGGAGTTTGCCCTGCCATACCTCTCTGAAGGCTTTAAGTACTCTTAAAAAATCAAGCCCTCCCCCGAAAGATTCTGCATCTCTTCTCAGTCCATGGCCCTAAAGGACAAAGAGATTTTCGCAATCTTCCTTTCCGCACGCCTGTCATCTGCTGGAGGCATATCAGATGGGGATTGACTCCCGCCACTGATACAGGCAAGTTGCTCACCACCTATGGAGGCAGGAGTCATCCCTATCTGATAGAACAAAGAGTCCGGCTCGCTGGACTTTTGCGCCAAAGCGCGACTGCACCAGCAGCCATTTTCCTTATGCACATAGTGCGCCTCCCCCAGAAGGGTTTTGCTTTATAGGACACAATTTTCTATAAAGTAAAAAAGGGATAGCCACAGTCTTAGTGGATACCCCTACATTATAAAGGTTTCTTGTATGATTTTTAAGTGGAAAATGTTTCAAATCCCGCGCCGCCACATGATAATTGCATCCTCTGTAGGCTCTCTATAATAGTCCTTGCGACGACCTTATTCCGAAAAACCACAGGATTCATATAAGTTTATGGCCTTTTCATTATTTACTCGTACATCTAAAGTCATATCCTCTACCCCCTGACTTTTGGCATATTCTACCATTCTTTCCATCAATTTTCTGCCGAAACCTTGTCTTCGCATCTCAGGATGAACAGCAACACGCTCAATTTCCCCCTCTCCTGCTACAATGCGAAAATTGGCATAACCTGCTACATTTCCATATTGCTCCACTACTATATAGTGGTCTAAACCATTGGAAAATCCTTGTTCCAGAACAGAAAATGACCAAGGAACAGAAAAACATAGCCTTTCCAACTCTGCCACTGCCTCCAAGTCTTCCTTATTCATCCATCTGACCATTTTTTTCCTCCCTCTCCCGTTCTGCCTGGGATTTACGCAAATAATTCGGTTGAAACTGCGCTGCATCTTCTTTGATATCTTTTTTGTAATATTCCATGCCAAGAGCAGCCACACAGGCAGCCCTCTGTCGATTATGGGAAGCTGGAGCAAATTCATAAGGTACTTTCATTTCTTGTATAATCTGATTTTGGTTCACTGGTACTCCATCACCCAAAAAGATTACAGATTCTTCTCTTTCATTTAACAGTCTAATCAGTTCTCCCATATCCATAGCACATTGCTGTTTTACTATCTCGATTCCATGATGCATATGATACAATCCTGTATAGACTTGATTTCGTCTGGCATCCATAATAGGACATATTAAAGCATGACTTCCCCACAGATTATATGCTATGGCATCTACAGTAGGCACATGAATCAATGGTTTTTTGATAGCTAATCCTAATCCTTTGGCAGTTGCAGAACCAATTCTTAAACCTGTAAATGAACCAGGCCCTCCAGCTACAGCAATGGCATCTATGGTTTCCAAATCCATCTCCAGCATTCTCATCACTTCATCAATCATAGGAAGTAAGGTCTGAGAATGAGTCTTTTTAAAATTTACTGTGTACTCTGCTGTCAACACATCATCACTGACTACTGCAACCGAGGCAACCAGAGATGAGCTTTCGATTCCTAATATTTTCATGACTTCTGTCTTTCCTCCACGGTAATCCTTCGATAGCCAAATCCCTTGTCCACATTCTTTTCAATCAATATCCATACTGCCTTTGTGGGCAAAATTTCTCTGATGAGAGATGGCCATTCTATCAGACATACTCCTTCCCCATAAAAGCAATCCTCATAGCCAATTTCATCCATTTCCTCCACATCTCCAATACGATATACATCAAAATGATACAATGGCATCCGTCCGTCCTCATATTGCTGCAAGATAGTGAATGTTGGACTGTTTACTGTCTCATGAACTCCAAGCCCTTTGGCAAATCCCTGAGTAAACACGGTCTTACCTACCCCTAAATCTCCCTCCAAACAGTAGATAGTTCCTGGCTCTGCTTTCTCTCCAAGCTGTCTTCCAAGCTCATAAGTCTCCTCTGGCCTTTTTGTTTCATACACCATTTTTATCCCCTTTTAAACCTTTCTTTGGGTACCATTTCCCGCAAAAACTTTACAAATACTTCCTTTTTCTCCCCCAAAACCTGGTCAGGAACCAGATATGCCCGAACACTGCTCATATACAAAATATATTCTCCTTTAATTCTGGAAATCTTAGTAACCTGATTCCAATCAACATCCATGGATTGTTCTCCCTGTACTACCCTAAATCCTTCTTTGGTAAATGTCATATCCATAGGTTCTTTTAATCGGTCATTTCCTGCCTGTTTCATGGCTTTCAAAAACAAAAGTCCAGGCTGCCATACAGTAAACATCAACACACACATCAAAAGCAACAATCGATAAAAGACTCCCACTTCACTCCATCGAACTACCAACAAATACAAAGAAGCTAAGGTAAACAACAAATTAAAAATCCCTAAATATCCTTTATTGGAATGGTACATGGAAAACATCCACAAATTTTTAGCTGTCACCTGAACATGGAACTGAAACGTTTCTTCCTGTGCCATTTTTTCACCTAACCTTTCATTGTAAGTGCAATCCGTTTCTTTGCAAGGTCTACACTTAGAACCCTTACTTCTACAATATCACCAACATTAACCACTTCCATAGGATGTTTAATAAATCGGTCTGTCATCTGGGAAATATGCACAAGCCCATCCTGATGAACTCCGATGTCCACAAAAGCTCCAAAGTCTATCACATTGCGCACAGTACCTTTCAGCACCATACCTGGTGCCAAATCTTTCATTTCCATCACATCTGTACGCAAAATAGGTTTTGGCATCTCCTCTCTGGGGTCCCTAGCCGGTTTTTCCAACTCCTTTACCATATCACGTAAAGTCATCTCCCCAATCCCTAATTCCTCTGCCATCTTTCCATAATTTATAATTTTTTTGCCAATGCCCTTTAAGCCCCCAACTCCAATCTCTTCCACTTCATATCCCAGCTTTTTCAATAAAGTTTTTGCTGCCTCATAACTTTCTGGATGTACACTGGTGCCGTCCAATGGATTGTTTCCTCCTTGGATTCTCATAAAACCTGCACATTGTTCGTAAGCCTTTGGCCCCAGCTTTGCCACTTTTAAAAGATGATTTCTGTTCTGAAATGCTCCATGCTCCTCTCGATAAGCCACAATATTTTTGGCTAACGCTTTGTTAATGCCAGAAATGTATTCCAAAAGTGGGGCTGAAGCTGTATTTACATCTACCCCCACTTTATTTACACAATCTTCCACCACACCTTGCAGAGTTTCTCCTAAATGTTTCTGGTCCATATCATGTTGATACTGTCCTACGCCAATTGATTTGGGGTCAATTTTTACTAGCTCTGCCAGAGGGTCTTGAAGACGTCTGGCAATCGAAGCAGCACTTCTTTGACCTACATCAAAATTAGGAAATTCCTCTGTAGCTAATTTGCTGGCAGAATACACAGACGCTCCCGCTTCATTGACAATCACATATTGTACAGAGTCTGGTATCTCTTTGAGCAGTTCCACAATTACTTGTTCTGACTCCCTGGAGGCAGTCCCATTTCCCACGGAAATTAGGGAAATGTGATAGGTTTTAATTAGATTTTTTAAGACTTCCTTTGCCTCTGCCACCTTATTCTGCGGAGCTGTCGGATAAATTACCACAGTATCTAATACCTTTCCAGTCTCATCAACTACTGCCAACTTACAGCCTGTACGAAAGGCAGGGTCCCAGCCAAGTACCACCTTTCCTGTAATGGGTGGCTGCATGAGAAGCTGCTCTAAATTTTTCCCAAATACTTTGATTGCCCCCTCCTCTGCTGTCTCTGTAAGTTGCTTGCGGATTTCCCTCTCTATGGCTGGTGCTATCAACCGTTTATAGCTATCCTCCACCACTGCTTTAAGTATTGGTGTTGTATAGGGATTTTCTCTGACAATAACCTGTTTTTCTAAATATCGCAGAATCTCCTCCTCTGGTGCTGTAACCTTGACTGTGAGGACTTTTTCCTTTTCTCCTCGGTTCAAAGCCAAAATTCTGTGACCGACTGCTTTTCTTATCGTTTCTTCATAATTATAGTACATCTCATAGACAGATTCTTCCTTTTCATTTTTTGCCATAGATTGAAGGGTTCCCTGTTTCATCGTAACATCGCGGATATGAGTTCGATATTTTGCCTCATCAGAAATCCTCTCTGCTAAAATATCTCCTGCCCCAGCAATGGCTTCTTTTGCATCGGATACTCCCTTTTCTTCTGAAATATATGCCTTTGCCAGATTCTCTAAAGGTTCCTTTGTCATCTGAAGAGCAATCATATCTGCTAAAGGTCCTAATCCCTTCTCCTGTGCAATGGTAGCCCTTGTCCTTCTCTTGGGACGATATGGACGGTATAAATCTTCTACTGCCACCAAAGTAGCAGCCTCTTGAATCTGACGTTCCAATTCTGGTGTCAGTTTTTCCTGTTCCTGTATGGAGGATAATACCTGTTCCTTTTTTTCTTCTAAATTTCTTAAATAGCGAAGACGCTCATCTAAAACTCTCAACACCTCATCATTTAATGCTCCTGTGACTTCCTTTCGATATCTGGCAATAAATGGAATCGTGTTTCCCTCATCAATCAACTTTATCGCCGCTTCTGCTTGATTGCGTCCAATCTTTAATTCTTCTTGTAATGCTTTTATAATATCCATATGTCGAACTCTTCCCCTTATTTTCTAGTTTAAGTATTCTTTTTGCTCTCACTACACCAGATAAATACAATTTAAAAATTCTTAGTTATGTTTCCTTGAAGCTTCCAATCCTTGTGATAGGTTTGTCCCAAAGATGGTTACGCATCATTCACCCATTATATAGCGAAACTTCCTTTGCGTCTAGACAGTATTTGGTTTTCATGTTACAATCATAACCATGAAATTACGGAATTGTGGAACTTACTGATAAATATTTATTTAGATAATTATAGAAGTTTTAGAATTTCACATAACTAAAATAGCTAGGCAATAAAAGAAAGGAGTCTTTATGGACGAGTATCATAATCAAAATCGAAACTCGGATGAACAGGCTAATAATCAGCCTCCATCATCTGATTCTCTATATCCCCAGTCTGGACAGACAGATGGCAGCCAACAATGGCAGCAACCGAATAATCTGCCAGATAATCGCCAACCATGGCAGGGGGAGCTACAAAACAATCAATCTTATTGGCAGAATGGCCCCCAAAACAACCAGCAGCCATGGCAAAATAGACAACAAGATAACCAATCCTCTTGGCAGAATGGACCTCAAAACAACCAACCCTACTGGCAAAACGGACCTCAAAATAACCAGTCCTACTGGCAGAATGGACCTCAAGATAATCAATCCTACTGGCAACAGCAAGGGGGACAGCAGTATTGGCAACAACCTCCTAGACAGCAAAATAACTTGGCTTTGGCATCTATGATTTTTGGTATTTTCTCTTTGCTCACCTGCTGTATTCCATTTTTTCAGTTTCCTTTGGCAATTATCTCTATTGTTTTGGTAATTCTGTCAAAAAAGAAACAGCCTCTCACTGGCTTTGCCATTGCAGGACTTATTATGGGCATCATTTCTATTTTCATCAGCATCCTTATGGTTCTCTATTGGGGGCAGGTTGTCTCATTTATGAATAGCCCTGAATTTATGGATACTTATAATGAAATGGTACAACTATATAACTAAAAAGCTGCCACGAAATAAACTTTGACGTAACAAATACAAATTTATTTCATGGCAGCTCTTTACTTAGATAAATCGAAACTAAAAGCTTGCTATTTTTTATAACACAAAAATAAAAAATACCATAAATTTCTTATCTATTTATCATAATGTGCAGAAACTGATTTTAAATGTTCAATGATTGGAAGATGCTGAGGACAGACATTTTCGCACTGGCCACATCCAATGCAATCTCCTGCTTTTCCAGATTTCTCTGCCACTTGCTTATAGAATGTCTGATTCGCAGTCCATCCTTTTTCTTTTGCCTCCCTCATATCTTCATTATATAAAGAAAAATACTGAGGGATTGCAATCTTTTGAGGGCAGCCATCAGTACAATATGCACAGCCCGTACATGGAATTGCAGTAGAAGAATTGATGATATCAGCCGCTTTTTCTACCAATTCAATCTCTTTTTGGCTTAAAGGTTCAAAATTTTCCATATAACTTACATTATCCAAAAGTTGATCCATATTGCTCATGCCTGACAATACCATCATCACATTGTCCAAAGAAGCTGCAAACCGAACTGCCCAGGAAGGAACTGACATCTGAGAGTTATATTCTTTTAACAGTTTTTCAGCCTCCTGTGGTACTTTTGCCAAAGTTCCACCTTTTACTGGCTCCATAACAATCACTGGCACTCCATGCTTTAGGGCTACCTCATAACATTTCCTCGACTGAATCCACTGACTTTCCCAATCCAGATAATTAATCTGAAGCTGTACAAATTCCATCTCTGGATGCTCTGTCAAAATCTGGTCCAAAAGTTCTGCATTGTCATGGAAGGAAAATCCGATTGTTTTTACCAATCCTGCTTTCTTTTTATCTTGAAGCCAGTTAAAGCAGTCAAATTTTTCGTATTTAGCATAGCTATTTTGTGAAATACCGTGGAGCAAATAGTAATCAAAATAATCCACTCCTGTCTTTGCACACTGCTGTTCAAAAACTTTATCGCGGTCCTCTAAACTGTTGAAAAAACTTGAATGCAATTTTGTGGCCAATGTAAATGCTTCCCTTGGATACCGATTTACAAGTGCTGTCTTAGCTGCATTTTCACTGTTAAATCCACAATACATCCACGCAGTATCAAAATATGTAAATCCTTTTTCTATAAATATATCCACCATTTTTTTAGTCTGCTCGATATCAATAGATGCTGGGTCTGTAGAATCCAAAAGAGGAAGTCTCATTAAACCAAATCCTAATTTTTTCATTGCTCTCCAACTCCTTTTCTTTTTATCTTACATTTTAAAATGTCATATCTGCTATGCCCCAAATATAGTTTAAGAATCTTTCTTTTATTGCTTTTTCTTATGCTGCTCCTAGACTCATTTCCATAAGCTTATTTACTACACGGTTTACATTGCTGCTGGCAAAATCCATTGCATCAATGCTCATAACTTTACTTCCATATTTCGCCTGATACTCTGACAGCTTATAGGCAATCTGTGGTGCAAGCAATATATAATCATAAGCTTCCTGCACTTTGTCAATCTCTGTATAGCTAACTGCATCAACCGTCATCACAAGCCCAGCAGTATTCAATGAATTCTGCATCGTGTAGGCAAAGTAGGAAGAAGTCATCCCTGATGTACAACTTATCAAAAGGCGAATAGGCCGATGACTAGAAATTGCAGACACATTTAACTGCTCTCTTTGTTCTTTCTTTTTTGAAAAGAAATCAAAAAAAGCTCTGATATTATTCTGGGAAGTTTCCAACTCTTTCATCTGGAAATGCAGGTAAAAAGGTATTTCTCCAGTCTCTTTATCTTCAACTGATAATTCCAGAATACAGTTTTCATGAAAAGCCACTGTAGCATGATAATCTTTGTTACAAAAACAAATCTTTTTTGCTTGGTTGTCAACATGAGCACATTTCATAGAAGCAAGCTCATGATATATTTTACATTTTAATGATTTTTCTGTTCTCTCCTTCATGCTCTCCCTTTACCTTTCTAACATTATTTTAACACTTAGTTTCTATCATGGCAAATACCTGTTTTCTATATCAAACTATACTTAACAAGTATAGACTTTTCATAAATTTTTGCAGCTATTCTAATCATAGTTTTCAGGCAAATGCTTAACTTTTGATATTATTATAGCTGCTCTTTTCCAAATATGGAATCTCTTAGCTGTCAATATAGCATTAACTTTAAGTTTATACTAGAGTCAAAGTAACTTAACCGATTGTAGTAGTTAAAAGTTGTAGGCAGAAGTAGCACAGCAAAGAAGGTTCCCACTACCCTGCGGCTTCGGAGCCCTCTTCCGCGCGTTACTTCTACCTACAAAACTTTAACTACTACAACCAATTAACTAAAAATCCTAAAGATATATCTGTACTTTTCTAAAATCCTCTGCTTCCTCCTCCGTGGGTATGACCCCCCGAGGAAGTATGGGTAGAGCTGCGGCCTGACGAAGAATGGCCTCCATGAGTATGACTTCCGGTATCTCTAGGGATTACCGCGCTTCTGATAAATTTGTCTACTAACTGGTCATTCTGGTCATGATACACAAATTTAGCTTCTGAACGATAAGCCATATTTAGATTCCGAATCTGTTCATAGTCCTGCTCCATTCGATACTGGCGCTTTACTGTAATACATGCAAAGCCTGCTACAAAAGCAGCAACTCCGAAAGCTAAAATTGCTTCTGACCATTCGATACTCCTATGTACACTAATTTTTCCTGTCTCAGTGTCATAATTATACTGACCATTTGGGATACCTGCTTTACAATAGCGATCCACATCGGTCAAAAATGCTTTCACACTGGCTGTATAGTCTCCTTGGGAAGCACCTTCATAGACATTATCAAGCATGGAGTCAATCCTTTGGTCTGTAAAAATCCGAATTGCCCTTCCTCCTGTAGAAAAAACCAATTCTCGATTATCCATATCAATTAAGAACAAAATTCCATCCTTATCGCTTCCTTGTCCAAAACTACCTGTATCATAAAAATCATCTGCATATGCTGTGGCTGTCTTTCCTTGTGCATCTTCTGTTGTTACCACCACAATATCCAGATGATATTGGTCTTGATAATCAGCGATTACTCCTTCTGCCTGGTCTGCATAAGCGATGTCCAAAATATTTGCCATATCATAAATTCGCTTTTTACTTACAGTTTCCGATTCCTCCTGTCCATAAGCAGTACCAGTCAATATACACCATAGTATGATAAAAATCCAGATTCCTACACTGACATATGCAATCCTTAAAAGATGGTTTCTATCATTTGTACATTGTTCCAAAAGTTTGTGTTGTCTTTTTATTTTCATAGAAAATACCCCACCACTAGAAGTATTGCAAAAAGAGGCACAAAAAGCTCTGCAAAAAAGAACATCAATTTTTTGTTATCAACGGGAAGCTTTCCACAGACCTTTCCACTCTGTCCATTGCAGGCAAAATAATAAATCTCACCGGTTTTTGCCTCTTTATAAGTAAGTGTCCACACTGGAAGTAATGCATACTCCCATCGAGAATCTTTAATCTTAGTTTCCTGACTGCTGATATTCATACTACTGTACCCACCTATACTGCTTTGTAAGTTGTCTTCTGCAAAGCTTCGGACTTCTTGTTCTACATCTGTCAAAAACTGGTTCTGCTCCATATCCCGTTTTTCGGCAAAAAACCCTGACAGAAATCCCATAGAAAAAGGTTTTATGGACTTTGTATCAAATGGCATAACCCCTTCCACCAGTTTTTTATCTGCTTTCTTTAATGCATTGCGGGTTACATGATTGATACCTATGGTCCCTGAGCGAGATACATCATATCGCTGAGTTTCTGTGTATTGGATATCTCCTTTCCTCCAAGTGCGCACCTTCGTTCCCTGTGCTTTTAGCTTTCCATCTACCTGACAGCTATAGAGCCAATATGGAAAATATACCCCTGTCATTTTCTCTATCTGTTGTGGAGCATAAAAATCGGAGGGCACAAACCGTTTCTTTTTTAACCAATCCAGAAAAATTCTCTCCGCCTTTTCTTTGTCTAAGGCAAATGGAATCACATAATCTGGATGATACTTTCCGTTGAGCCTTCCTTGCAGGATTACTGGATTCTGACAGTAAAAGCAGAAGGAAGCTGCTGTTGTCTCATCTGTAACAATCTCTGCTCCACAGCTTGGGCATGTATATACTACAGCTTCCTTCTCTGTACTATCGCTCTTTTGACTGTCATTTTCTTGGCTGCTTCCTAATTGTTCTGGATTTAGACTGTCTGCTCCAGCCTGTTTATCTTTTTCTTCACCCTTTATCTCTGGTGCTATCTTTTCCAGTTCTTCCTGGGTAAACTTAGAAAGACAGTATTCACATTCATAGTTCTGGGAAGCAGGGTCAAATTGAAGCCCACCGCCACAGTTGGGACATTTAATGCTAAGTGTTGCCATATTTTTGGCCTCCGCCTTGCCATATCTTTGTTTATTGTCTGGGCTTTCCACATTCGCTGCAGAACTTGCCTGTATTTACTGTGCCACAACTACAAGTCCATGGGCCTGAAGCTGGCCTTTGATTTCCACATTCACTGCAAAATTTTCCTGTATTTACTGTGCCACAGCTACAAGTCCATGAGCCGGAACTATTTTGAGGTTGTGGTATCGGCTGATTTGGCTGGTTGTATCCCCTGCCTCCTTGTTGTGCTGCCTGATTCATCTGCATCTGCTGAAAATTGATATTGGAGGTATTAGCCATATATCCACCGGCTGTATTCATTCCAACTCCCATGCCCATAAATCCTGCCATAGAACCATTTGCATTGGAACCTGCTGCTTCCATTCCTCTTGCAATGGACCCCTGTACATATCCCTCTCGAATCGTAGGGTCACTCAACATAGCACCTTGATTGCGCATATTGATGAGCTTCTGGGATTCCTCGTCATAAGAAATGCTGGCAATCCCCACTGACTGAATCTCCATGCCTCTCATCTGCTTCCAGTCTTCGTCTAAGACATTGGACATATATTTTCCAAGTTCCCTTCCTTTGGAAGCAACAAAGGAGATGCGGATGCCATCTGCGGACATTTGATTAATAGAAGACTGCAGAGCTTCCAAAAATTCGCTGAGATACTGTTCATTGATGCTCTGTATCTCTACTTTAGTCTGATTTTTAGGAATTGCCTCTGCATAAAACTTTAAGGGGTCTGTAATTTTTACAGAATAAGTTCCATGAGCTCGCAAAAATAGTTCTGCATTATAAAACAAATCAAAATAGTTGATAGGATTGCGTGTACCAAACTTAATTCCTTTAATCTCCTGAAGATTGATAAAAAATACCTTCTGAGCAGTAGGAGTGCTGCCGCCATATTTCACACGTTGATAGGATTCCTTCAATGTTTCCCCAAACTGTCCATTAAACAAAGATGGAAGAGAAGAATTATTTACCGTATAATATCCTTCCTCCGCAGTATAATCCACTACCTTGCCGCCATCCACCAGCATCATAAACTGGTTTGGATATACATGAATCACAGAACCATTGGAAACTGTATCCACAGTTCCCTTTGTATTGGATCCCTTTCTAATCTTCACTCCTGTTGTAAAGACAGTCTGGTCTCCCATTTCTCCTGCCTCAATAACTTCTAACCACTGGTCAGCTAAAGAACCGCCAATCGCTTTTGCAATCGCCTTGATAATTCCCATATAAAATTCCTCCTTCTATCTGCCTTTTCTTTCAGTATACCCTGTCAAATCCATGAAATCAATAACATTCTCAAAGTTCAGATTCCCTCCTCATTACAAAGAATATTGGTTAGAAAACTATCAACATTTCTCTTTTTATTCTTTCTCAACCCTATGAAGCTTCCAGACACGTACATCAATTGGTGTTATTGCTGTTTTGCAGTATTCACAGAACTTGTTCCCCAGCTTGGTAATAGGCGCTCCACAATTAGGACATGTAGTCGCCAAAGATGTAGCCAAATCCTTGACCTTAGAAATATCCTGAATATAGACTAACTCCATATTATATCTAGTCTGTATTTTCCGAATCTTCTCATATTCTATTTTTCTCTGTTGTGAAGTTTTATCTTCGTCTGTCTGTATTTCCTCATAAAAATATTCCACTGCAGATTGGAGTTTTATGATACATAGTCCTGCCTCTTTTTGATATCTAGAAATTTCTGTCTGATGAATTCTCACCTGTTTGTAGTTTTCTCGGATTCCTCTACATTTTTGGTCCTCAATATAAAATAATACCTGTTTTTTTAATTCCTCAGAAGCTACATGATAGCCTTTATTATTGATTTTATAACTAGTTTCCAAAGGCCATAATTCCTGAATTGACAGGGCCTGTAGATAAGCTTTCAAAAGATTTTCACATATCTGTTTCCACTGCAGCCAATGAAATTCTGGGAAATCTGCCTCAATTTGGGGAAGACATAATTTTGTCATACCAGACACAGATTTTGGCGTCTCTGCCAGAATATCTGCCTGCCGTTCTAACCCTTTAACAAGAGAGGATGTACCAAACATGGCTCTTGATATCATTCTAATCTGTCTTCTGATATGGAACCATGCGTACACCCCTCCAATTAGTAGTAACCCTCCAATCAGCAATCCTCCAGCTTCTGGCAAATTTAACCCTTCCAATTTCGCTTCCTCCTGGGATTTACCTGACAAATTGCCAGCCATAAGCAAAGTCCTGCCAGTAAAAGTTGCAAGATGATACTAATCCACAACCAATTTTGGGCTAATATCCCTTTAGAATCTCCTCCCAGCCATGTCCACAGAACAGAGCTTCTCCTTATATTTCCCAACTGATCTTTCATAGCTGTTCCAAAGGATATCGCTGGATTGAAAAGAAGAAAATATCTGCTGATTCCTGTGGCTGCCTCCTGTCCTTTCGATACTGACTGAAAAGAAGTCCAAAAGCGGGACAAAGCAATGGTTCCAAACACTAACATTGACATAACACAATAGCTGGCGGCTGTGGCTAGGGTAGACTTTTTAAAAAGAGAAGAACAACAGATGCCTACACATCCTGCAAGAATTGCTGTAGATAAAAAACTGACCAGAAGTATTGCAATATCTTTTCCTGTCACCCCTCCATAAATAAATACCAAAGATAAAATAGGAAAGCTGGACACTATCAGCAAAAACACTGTAGATAAATTGGCAAATAACTTTCCAAGCACAATATCTTTGGGTGTCATATGGGTAGTCAAAAGAAGATTAAGAGTCTGACGTTCTCTCTCCCCACTGATACTTCCTGATGTTAAAGCAGGGACAATTAAAAGTAACATGACAAATTCAAGAGAAGCTCCAAAAATATAGAGGCTTAAAAAACTAGAATACTGAATCTCTGCTGTAACCCTCACTTGAGTAATCATAGCATACATATTTAAAAGTGCCACCAAAGCCAGTACACCATTACACAGAAAAATAATCAGTGGAAGCTTAAAAGATCTAGAACTAACCTTTGTTTCCTGCTGATAGATAGGATTAACCTTCATGAATCAGCACCATCCCTTCTTCGTGATTGGTAATCTGCATAAATACAGATTCTAAGTTTCCTCTTTCCCTCACAAACCCACATACCATAATTCCTGCATCAATAAGCTGTTGTAGCAATGCTGCTTCATCCTCTCGGTCTCCAGTAAAGCCTATCATAATGTCATTATGGCGAATGGTAATTGTCTCCACATAAGGATGACTGCGAAGAAGGCTCAATGCTTTGTCTATATTTTGGTATACAGAAATTAACAACGGGCTGCGCACATTAATCTGAGTCAGTATTTCGTCCATAGCGCCTTCCAACACCATTTTTCCTTGTTCTACAATGCCAATATCTGTGCAAACCTCTGACAATTCTGACAGAATATGAGAGCTCAATACCACTGTCTTTTCTTGCTCTCTCAAATCTTTTAAAATCTCTTTAAATTCATATCTTGTTCTGGGGTCTAACCCCGCTGTAGGCTCATCCATAATAAGGATGGACGGATTGTGTAATAATGCCCTTGCCAGACATAGACGTTGCTTCATACCTCTGGATAAACTGTCCACATAATAATCAGCTTTTTCCTCCAATCCTACTTGAGAAAGCATTTCCATAGAACGCTTCCTGGCATTTAACCCATATATTCCATAACAGGCGGAAAACAGTTCCATATATTCTGAGACCTTCAGATTATCATAAACACCAAAAAAATCTGGTACATAGCCAATTTTATCCACAACTTTTTCTGGCTCTTTTATCACATCTACATCATCAATGGTCACATTTCCACTATCTGGGAGGAGTAATCCTGTAAGAATCTTGATGGTTGTGGTTTTTCCTGCCCCATTAGGCCCTACAAACCCATATAGAGCTCCCTTTTTTACATGCATACAAAGACCATCTAGGGCTGCCACACGGTCATACATTTTTTTCAACCCCTCAATTTCTAGCATCAATATCCCCTCCCCACAATATTTAACATAGGCAACAATATATTCCAATTATAATAGGACATATTTTCATAAACATACCTTACAGTAATTGTATTTCCAGGAGACAGATATGGGGTAAGCTCATAGCCCTCATAAACTTGCTTTGTCGAATCCATCAAGTCGTATTTTCCAGTATTATGATTATAAAAATAAATATTTCCCTCAAACATGTTTAAGCTGCTGTTTCTTCCTGTGGTGAATACTTCTGACACATAGTGAAACATCAATTTTTCAATCCTCACATCATTGCCAAGAGAATATTCTAAAGTCACTGGCTCTGTTCCATTTAACGTGTTGTTGGAAGAATCATAGCTGCCTCCCAATACTGTTGGTTTTTTCACAAGACCGGAACGATATAAGACTTCATCATCACTAGAATACACATAAATATCGGAAGCAGCCACAGTCTTTCCTTCTGCTCTGCCAGATTTTAGAAGATGTGTTTCCTCTTCCTCATTTTGACTATAAATTCCTACAACCTTGGCATTGGGAGAATAATCCGGCATAAAATTTTGAAGATAAAATACTAAAAGATTCGTCTTTTCCATAGCTTCAATATAAGCATCATCACTAATATCTGTCTGCTCAAATTTGCTTTCTCCTGATAAATACGCTGCTACCTGATAGGAATGATTCAAAGGATATCCCAAAACCTCCAGACCATCCAGACTTACTGTTTCTTGTGGTTCCATATCACCTAGATAAATGAGCCTACCATATAGGAGTACTGCACAGTTTTCTATTGTTTCTTTAAAATGACTGGTAATGGTTCCTGTATATCTTCCTTGGTCAATCTCTATCGTACCTTCAAATCCAATTCCGCGGGAATTCTCTTTTACATGGTCTAATTGGAAATATCTTGGCTCAAAGGCTGGAACATTCTGGATTGTCACTACAGTTTCTTCCTGCTGGTGGTCAATCTTTACACTGTAATCTTCAGCTCCTGTAAACTGAGGCATCATTCCAGATACTCCTGTCCCATAATAATTTTGAGTAACCGGCTTGACGGAATAATTTGCTGTCAAATGAGCTTCATAGGGTCTACTATACGGCGCTCGAATATTGATATATGCCGTATCACTTACTGTATCTTGAGTTGTCTCTAAAAATCGGGCATATGTGTAAAAGGTATCTTTAAATCGGGTCTTATCCCCCATAATCCAGATAATCATGGTAAACAAGACAGACAATAAAACCACTCCAACTCTATAATGTTCGGTCAAATTTCTTTGTTTTAAAAATACATACAGGCCAATTCCTGACAGAAACACATAAATAATAATCTCTATTGTATACAATCCCAGATTGGGAAGACGCTTTACATTGCCTGTATTAATCATATCCCGCACAGCCCAATACTGCCCTGAATTGCCACTATATACAGACTCTGCCAAGGTATTGATTCTTCTTTCTCCCAATATTCCTGTCAAAAGCGCATCTAAATAAGATGGATTTTTTTGGCAAAATTCACCGATATCCACAAAATCATAAGCCGCCACAGCAATAATTCCTCTACGGTAAGTCACACTAGCTAAAAGGGTTTGCTCTTCATCTGTCAGCACTACATTCCCGCCAGATAAGGCAAATTCTACGCAGGGAATATCTAAAACAGCATCCCCTGGGGCTTCCTGGGCATACTGAATTCCCATATCTACACGGCGTACCTCTGGTTCTTCATACATTTCTTCCAAAAGCTCTGGAGCAAATCTTCCAAGAGTATCATCAGCCCTCATTCCGGTTCCTAAAATCATAGTTCCGCCGCCTCGTACCCATTCAATCAATACTTGGCTTTGTTCTTCCGACAAATCTCGGATGCGAAAATCTGTCACAAGCATAACATCAATCAAATCCAGCCCCAATTCATCTGTTGGAAAATTCTCTGCTTCAAAGAATACGGTTCTGGTGCGGAGCATACCATAGTCCACCCCTACCCCATTCCAGCCAGTGAGTTTTTCTGGATGGTCACTTAAAATTCCCACAAATAATTCTGGTACATCGAGGCTGAAATCCAACTTTAGACGTTTGTGGCTTACTTCTTTTCCATTGGAATCTGTCACTGTCACAAACAACTGGTCGGAACGATTTCCCATTGGCACATATAGATGAAACTCCTGGTCTGTTTTTGACTCCGCCATAATGGAATAATCATAGCGATATACTTCATAATCAGATTCCATGGACAAGATTTGAAGGCTTCCTTCAAAAGTACCATCACCTTGATTGCCGATAGTCACATCTACAGGGATATATCTTCCCCCTTTTGCTGCATTGTCATATCCATATTCTACTTCCAAGGTGATACCATCTCCAAAGACCATTCCTCCATTTTCTTGAAAGGTATCAGCCAGAGATGGTACCACAACAGAAAGGGCCAGCAGTATTATCAGCGGCCCTAAGAATAGTCTTCTTTTAATATTCATGTCTTTCCCCCAGTTTTCCGAAATTTTCTTTGTTAATGTCAAAGTCTACTTGAAGTCTGACAGTAAACACAGTTCCCTTCAAATCACTGGTTACTCCTATCGTTCCACCATGCATATCCACAATATTTTTCGCAATGGCAAGTCCTAATCCAGTCCCTCCTGTGTTTGAAGAACGAGACTGTTCTACTCGATAAAACTTTTCAAACAAAAGGGGCAACTCCTCTTTAGGAATCACATATCCATAGTTGGTCACAGATACGGTTACAATACTTTCTGTGGCATGGATTTTTACTAAAATTCTCTTTCCCTCTGCCCCATATTTAATCGCATTATTGATAAGATTGTCAAACAGCCTGGCCAGCAAATTACCATCAGCATTTATCATTTTTGCCGGCACATTGCTCTGTAATTCATAGGATAAGTTTTTATCCATAAAATTAGGATAAAATTCCTCCAGAAGCTGGCTTAAAAGCTTCACAATATCCACCTGGCTCACTTTCATGGAAACTTTCCCGTAATTCAGCTTGGTAAAACCAAATAAATCTTCAATCAGCTTTTCCAAACGCTTTGCCTTTTTGTAGGTAATATCAATATACTTTTCTTTCATCTCTGATGTCAAATTAGTTGAACCAGATAACAGTTCCAAATATCCAATAATGGATGTCAATGGAGTGCGCAGGTCATGAGCTACATTGGTAATCAGCTCATTTTTTGTGCGTTCGGATTCTCGCTCCTTATCCATAAGCTGACGGATATCTGCCACCATTTTGTTCAAATTAGAAGCCATGGCAGAAAATTCATCATCTCCTACCACCTCTACCATAGTATTCAAATCTCCTTCGGAAATATTCTGAATAGCCATAGAAATTCTAGTGATATAATCCATAGATGGCCTTTGCAGCAGCAGGAAGGTTAAAGAAAATGTGGCAATTCCTATCAAAACATACAACAGAACAATGATGGAATCTGGCTGATAAAACACGGCTTGCAGGGAATCCTCCTTTCCCTGCCTCACCGCATATTCCCCAATCATAGACAGATTTGTCACTAAAAATAAATCGACTAAACAGGCAAAAATCGTGCTGACTATAATATTGGTAATTACCCTTGTATGAAACCCTCGGCTCATATCATTTCTCAATTTTGTATCCTACCCCCCACACTGTGGTGATAATCTTATTTTGTCTTGTATCTTCCTTCATCTTTCCTCTGAGGCGTCTGATATGTACCATAACGGTATTGTTGGCCTCGTAAACCTTTTCATTCCAAACCTTTTCAAAAATTTCATCTGTACTGAATACCTTTCCAGGATTGGATGCTAATAGATACAAAATATCAAACTCAATGGGCGTAAGCTTAATTTCCTCTCCAAAAACAGTCACTTTATGATTGTCTTTGTTGATAATCAACCCTTTAATAGAAATCTCATTCTTATCCGCTTCCTTTGAACCGCTGTTGGGATTTAACTGAGTATATCGGCGAAGCTGGGATTTTACTCTTGCTGTCAATTCTAGAGGATTAAAAGGTTTTACTACATAATCATCTGCCCCTGTGCCAAGACCTAAAATCTTGTCTAAATCCGTAGAACGGGCACTGAGCATGATAATAGGAATATTGTTTGTCTCTCGAATCCTCTTGCACATCTCCAATCCGTCCATACCAGGCATCATGATATCTAGAAGTACTAGGTGTACCTCCTCTTTGTCAAGAATTTTTAGACCCTCTTGCGCATTATCTGCTTTAAATACTCTATAACCATCACTGACCAGATATATCTCCACTAGGTCAGCAATCTCTTTTTCATCATCTACTACTAGAATGCTAATCTGTGACATCAGTTCCTCCTTCTATATTTAAGTACTAAAATCCTCTTTACCTTATTGCTGTAACGGAACTTACAACAGTACTGTAATGTTAAGTTAGATTTATCATACCATAGAAGTAGTGATTTTGCCTTACTTTTTCATTAAAATTATGTAAGGGAATGTTTGTAAAATTGACGGAAAATCTCCTTTTTCGTCATTATTTGTAAAGAATTTAAGAACGCCAAAGGCGTTCTTGTGGCGGCGTGCAGGTCCGATCAATCTTCCATCTGATATAGTTTTATTTAAGATAATAGTTTAACATACCTTCATAAAGCCTTCTGGTCTGTTGCTCATCTCCCCAAGATAATGGATCATCCGCATAGCATAGAGTATAAAATGGCTGTTTATCTTGAATATGACAGGGCAGGTCTTCCCATAAAAGATACATTCGCTCAGAAAAGCTTTTTATATCAAGACATTGTTCATAATATGTCCTTAATTTTTCCATCAAAATTTTTCCAAACAATCTATAATCAAAAGTTGTGTAATCGATATTTGTTATATAGGCAATCGCTTTCTTTATATTTGTCTCCCATTCTAAATACAAAAAATTATCATCTTCAGGACTTTCCAGAAATAACTCGTCAAGTCTTTTCCAATATTCATCTTTAGACAGGATTCCTTCGCAAAGTAAAAGTGCAAATACTAATAATTCTTCCATAATTTAACTTGTTGTGGTTGTTAAAATTTGTAGGCGGAAGTAACGCACAGAAGAAGACTACTCCCCATACTGCGGCTGTGGGGTATCTGGTTTGCTGTGTTACTTCTGCCTACATTCCCTAACTAGGTTTCTTATTCTTCTCCCTCAACAGGTATAAACACTCGGCGATTTGCAGGCACTTCTGACTCCTTGTGCATGTTCACTGCCTCTATTGCTTCCTCACAGAATCTCTCCTGAGCACATAGGTGTGTCTTCCCTCTTAAATCAATCTTAGCATAGCTGCCATCTGGCTGAAGGATATGGGCCTTCATATTATCTTCAAGCTGAACCTTTAAGATATGAATTGCCTTTTCCTTTAAATTCTCATCTAAAATGGGGAACATAATCTCTACTCGACGGTCCAAATTTCTTGGCATCCAATCTGCACTGCCCATATAAACTTCTGGAGACTCATCATTTTCAAAATAGAATATGCGGATATGCTCCAGGAAATTTCCTACAATCGAGCGCACTTTGATATTCTCACTTAAATTTGGAATTCCTGCCTTAAGACAGCAGATGCCTCGAACAATAAGGTCAATTTTGACTCCTGCACAAGAAGCCTCATACAGAGCAGCAATAATATCTCTGTCACATAGGGAATTAACTTTGGCAATAATTTTTGCCTCTCTTCCTGCTTTTGCATGGTCAGTTTCCCGTTTAATCATCCGCAGAAATCTCTTTCTCAGCCAGATAGGAGCTACCACCAACTGATTCCAATGAAGTGGTTCGGAATAGCCAGACATCATATTGAATACTGCTGTGGCATCCTCTCCAATCTGAGGATGGCAGGTAAGAATTCCACAGTCTGTATAGAGCTTTGCTGTAGAATCATTATAGTTTCCTGTCCCAAGATGAACATATCGCCGGATCCCGTCCTCTTCCCTGCGAACTACTAAAGTAATCTTGGAATGAGTTTTTAAGCCAAGAAGTCCATAAATAACATGGCATCCTGCTTTTTCCAGAGTTTTTGCCCAATTGATATTATTTTCTTCATCAAAACGGGCCTTTAACTCTACCAACACAAATACCTGCTTGCCTCTGTCTGCTGCTTCTGCCAATGCCGCTACAATGGGAGAATTTCCGCTGACTCGATATAATGTTTGCTTAATAGCAAGAACCTGATGGTCACGGGCAGCCGTCTTGACAAAATTTACCACTGGGTCAAAGGATTCATATGGATGGTGAAGGAGAATATCCCCTTTGCGGATATTGGTAAAAATATCATCATCATTGATAAAAGCAGGATTTGGCTGTGGAATGTATCGGGGGGCTTTCAAATGGTCAAATCCTTCCATACCATACATTTTCATTAAAAATGTCAAATCTAAGGGGCCATTGATAGAGAAAATATCTCCTGTATGGATATCCAATTCTTTTTTCAGCCGTTTTAGTAACCGCTTATCTGCATTTTCCTCAATCTCTAAACGGATAGCTTCTCCCCATCGCCGCTTCTTCAACTGCTTTTCAATTTCTTTTAATAAATCTTCTGCCTCATCCTCATCTATGGTTAAATCTGCATTTCTCATGATTCGGAAGGGGTGAGCAGCTAAGATCTCATGCCTTACAAACAGAGATGGCATATTTCTCTCTATGATTTCTTCGAGAAGAATTACCACTCGCTCTTTTTTTGATGGAATATCCACGATTCGAGGCAAGACGCTTGGAACCTGAACCATGGCAAAATCAATCTGTTCCTCCTTGTCTTTTTCCTTTACCAACGCCGCAATATTTAAGGATTTATTGTAAATAAGAGGAAATGGGCGGGAGGAATCTACTGCCATAGGAGTCAGCACAGGATATACATTATCCTGAAAATATTGGTCTACAAATTTTCCCTCCTCTTTCGTCAATTCCTCATGTCTTGAGACAATCCTGAGACCTTTTTGACGCAGTGCTGGAAGTAAAGAACGATTGTAAGTGGAATATTGGAGAGCTACCAAATCATGAGTCTTTTCCCCTATCTTCTGAAGCTGCTCTTCTGGTTTTAAGCCTGCCAAGTCTGGTTTATTGTATTTTGCATGTACCATATCTTTTAAGGAGGCCACCCGTACCATGAAAAATTCATCTAAATTAGAAGCCGTGATGCTCAAAAATTTTAGCCGTTCAAATAATGGCAGACTTTTATCCCTTGCTTCTTCCAAAATCCGATAATCAAACTCCAGCCAGCTCAACTCTCGATTTACATAGTTTTCATATTTTGTATAACGTGCGTCTATCTCTGACACAGCTTAGCCCCTCCTTTTCTTTTTCAGCACTGGCTTAATGCCGAAAATTTCTTCAAAAAATCTTTCACACAATGCCACCCTCAATAGCTCTAAACTGATATCTCCTGTATAATTAGCGGTAATTACCAATTCCCCGTTCTTGACAGACATCCGACAATCGGATACTTTCTGTTTATGTCCTGTATCAAGAGCATTGGCCAAACGCAGCAGAGCTGTAAGCTTGGCAACCCTAGTATCATCATCAACATAATCATATTCAACGGCATGACTTCTAACTACCTTAGCAATCATCTCACGTTCTTCATGGGACAGACCGATAATCTCTGTAGCCATAATGATATTGTAGGCGCAACTACTTACATCCCTAGTGCTGATAAACTTTCCGCATCCATGGATAATGGCTCCAATCTGCAAAAGAAGTCTGTCTCTATTAGTTAAACCATGATGTTTTTTCATCACATCAAACAACTGCAATGCCAGCTTCTCTACACATTGAGAATGACTTCCTCCACAGCGATAGCGCTTCGCCATATTGCGAGAAGCAATCAAGATATCTTCATCAAAATTATGGGTAAATATTAACTTTTTAATATCCAGAGCATATTCAGCAGCAATTCCATCACACATACGAATTCCAGGAATCCAAATCATCTCTGCCCCTGTCATCTCCACGACTTTGCGGAAAATAATAGCAGCAGGCACCAAAAGAGAAGCATATCCAGCATTAACACCGAATCGTTCCTCAACTTGGTCCAAAGACATTTGGCAAAGACGGTCAGCATAAGCGATAAAATCTTGCGCACTAATCTGGTTCATCATTCCTGTATCTACCTCATCTCTTGCAAGATACAGAACTAACTCACCGATGGCAATCAAATTTTTGATTGCCCGATTTTTCATGTCTCTGTCTTTTAAATACATCTTCTTGTAGGTTCCAAGCTCTTTATCTACAACTTCCTCTACAATCGAGCGTTGCATCTGGCTATGGGAAGGAATCCTTGACAAAATTTCTCCAATCCTCATAACTCCTAAAGGCAGATTTTGAGTGGAAACTAGGCTATCCTTATCAAATAAAGAAATCTGCATGCTTCCAAAGCTGACATCTGCAATCGCAGTTCCTTTCTGAATAATTTTCTGGAACTCTGCCTCCTTCATGGCAATAGCCTTATAAGTAAGAAGCCTCTGCTCTGAATTGCTGAGAACTTTAACCGAAATTCCTGTCCTTACTCGTATCTGCTCTAAAATGATGCGATTGTTCTTTGCCAACCTCATGGCAGTAGTCGCATAGGCACGGTAATCGGTAATCTGATAACTCTTCATTATCTTTGTGAATTCCTCCAGAATCCTGCACATTTCATCTACCAGTTCATAACTGATTTTTCCTGTGCTGTAGGTATTCTTTCCAAGGGCAATCACATGGCGCAGATGCTCTACCTGGCGAAGACCATTCTTCCTCACAATCTCGTAGATTCCCAATTCCAATTTAAAAGAACCTACATCAATGGCCGCAAATAATTGTGCCGCCATATCCAATTCCTCCCCTCTCTTTTTATCATTATTTTCCCAAAAGATATGTGATAAACTGTGCGGCTGTTCTTCCTGACGAACCGCCATGATACAGTTCCCATTTATTAGCTTCCTGATATAATTCTTCTTCTGGCATGGCAATCCCATTTCTCTCTGCCAAAACATGGACAATATTTTGGAATTCCTTTTTGTCTGGAGAACCAAAATAAATGGTAACTCCAAACCGTGCCACCAGAGATAACTTTTCTTGTACAGTATCATTCATATGAAGCTCATCATCTAATTCTCTCTTATCACTGAACTTTTCCCGAATCAAATGTCTGCGGTTAGAGGTGGCATAAATCAATACATTTCTTGGTTTTCTTCCAAGCCCACCTTCAATAATAGCTTTTAAATATTTATATTCCAGTTCGCTTTCTTCAAATGACAAATCATCCATATAGATGATAAATTTGTAATTTCGATTCTGAACCTGTTCTAAGATGGAGTAAAGGGCATGGAACTGATGCTTGTAAACTTCAATAATTCGGAGTCCTTGGTCATAATATTCATTTAAAATAGCCTTGATGCTGGAAGATTTTCCAGTCCCTGCATCTCCGAACAGTAATACATTGTTGGCCGCCTTTCCCTGAATAAAGCTTTCTGTATTGTCAATCAGCTTCTTCTTCTGAAGCTCATATCCTACAATATCATCTAAATATACATGCTCTACATTTACTACCGGCTCAATCACTGCTATGTGACGGTCATCTTCAATGCGAAATGCTTTGTTAAGCCCAAACTTTCCAACACCAAATTCCCGATAAAATTCGGTCACTGCATGTTGAAATGATATCACATCTTCTGCCTGCTCTAAAGCTATTGATAACTCAATAATACGGTCCCGAATTCTTCGGTTAAAAATCCTACTATTGAGTTCTACAGGCTGATAGTTAGCCAGCTCTGCCCAAACCTTGCCGCTTCCTTCCATATAGTTATCTAAAATACGAATGTCTTTTTTATATAGCTGCTGTATAACTGCCAAATCTTGTCTTGCCAAGTTGGACAGGGTTCCTCCTTGGTCTCCTCTAATTTCACAGGAAGTACTGTAGGCATTTTCATGATTAGCCAGGCAGAGAGCTAGAAAGCAATGCCATAAATTGCCCTCAAATCCGTAATCAGCCGCCAGCTCAATCAGTTGATTTGCAAAGCTGCAAGGATTCGATACAGCCTGTTCTCCTTCATCCAAATTAAGAAGTTTTGCCATACCATCAAACAATGACTGATATTTAAAATTCCGATAAATAATCAACTGTTTTGTACCTATCATTTTTTCGCTATTCCTTTCTGATTCTTAAGCGAATTATTAAAATTTTATCAATATTCTTCCCATATTGTTTTACTATAAAGGTAAATAAAATCAATCATATTTAACGGGAAGTATTGTATTTCTCAACAGAAAAATGCATATCTTGAGATATATATACAAGATATAGGGAAATAAACTGAAATTTATATGATAAAATTATCTATCTCAAAAATCAAACTAATCAAAATATTACTATAATCAATAATTTCCAAGTATCCTCATATTGGCGGCTTCTTCAGCTATGGCCTTTAATGCATTCTGAATCGGCGGTTCGCTTAAATTTCCTTCAATATCCACGAAAAAACGATACTCCCAGTTTCTTCCCAAGATGGGACGAGATTCAATCATCACCATGTTTACTCCATTATAGATAAAATTACCCAACATATTGTACAGAGAACCACTTTTATGGGGAAGTTCAAAACACAGGCTAACTTTTTTTGCATCTTTACAATAAATATGTTCTTTTGACAAGATAATAAATCGAGTAGTATTGTTTTTATTATGATTAATCTCAGTTGCCAAAGATTCCAGTCCATATAACTTTCCTGCTACCTGGCTTGCCACTGCTACCTGGCTTTTATCTTGGTCCTCCAAAATTTTTTTAGCTGCAACTGCTGTATTTTCCACGCTAATCTGTCTCCATTGAGAATGTGCATTCAAGTACTCACTGGACTGCAAAAGTGCCTGGGGATGAGAATACACCACTTTAATATCTTCAATAGTAGCTCCTGGAAGTCCTAAAAGCTCATGATTGACTGGAATACAGATTTCAGCCACAATCACATTATTATGGCGAATCAGCAAGTCATAATTGTCACTGACCGCCCCAGCAGAAGAATTTTCAATGGGAATTACCGCATAATCGGTCTCTCCAGATTCCACAGCTTTCATAGCCTCTTCCCAAGTCTTTACATGAGAGCAATTTACATCTCTCCCAAAATAAGCCAAGGTCGCCCCATGACTATAAGCTCCTTCTACTCCCTGGTACACTACTTTTACATGTTTCATAGGAAGTTCTGCTACCTGCTTAAAATCTAATTCCATCTTCTGTCCATGCTGTTTTAGCAACTGATACTGATATCTGCGGCTGATAGTCATTAATTGAGTAAACAGTTCTTCTACTGCCTGTTGGTTAAAAGTTTCATGTGCTAAATTTCGTACAGAAGCAATTTTTGCCTGTTCTCTTTCTTTATCAAAAACCTGTTTACCCGTTTTGAACTTAAATTCAGCCACTTCTCCTACTAATTTCATGCGTTCTTCAAAGAGGCGAACCATTTCTTTGTCTATCTCATCTAGTTGGTCTCTAATCTGCAATAAATCCATTTATCTTCCCTCTCTTACTCTTTTTTCCTCTTTCAACATATCAAGAATAATCTGCCTGGTATGAGCTCCCACAAATTTTTTCTGTTCTGGTTCCAGCCCTTTTATGATAAAAGGCTTTCCAAATTCAATGGTTACATCAGAGGACTTTATTTTAGGAAGATGATTCTCAAATGCTTCTGCTGTTCCTGTAATTGCCACTGGAACCACTGGACATCCTGTCTTTTGAGCAATCTTTAAGCTTCCCTCCCTAAAAGGCATTAAGTCTAAATAATCCTCTGCATCATTTCTGGTTCCTTCTGGAAAAATCCAAATGGATGTTCCGCTTTTCACCTTAGAAACCCCATCCAGAATTGCCTTTACCCCTTCTCTGATATTTTCTCTGTCTAAAAACAGGCAGTTGACATTCCTCATCCAGTTAGACAACAAGGGGATCTTTTCCATCTCCTTTTTTGCCATAAACCCTAATGATGTAGGCACAGTAGTATAACCTACTAAAATATCAAAATAACTCCTATGATTGCCCACGTAAAGCACAGCCTCATCTTCTGGTATATTTTCAAAACCCTTTACCGTAATATGTATACCAGCAGCCTTTAAGATAAGCCGAAACATAAATCTAACAATTGTGAGACTTTGCTTTCCCCGTTTTTCAGGGTTTGACTTCCCGATTCTTTTCTCCACTATAAGAATCGGAATGCTAAAGATTAAAAATAGAATTACTATGGATGCCACAAGAATAAATTTTAGCATAATTTTCCCCTCTTTTCATCCTTTCATTATATAAAAAGAAAGGCGCAAATACAAGTCTATGCGCCTTTCTTTTTTGTAATTTGTTCAAATAAAAGTCCTGTCAAAAACCATAGAGGGGCAAAATCCAAACGAATCAGCCCATTGACATTGGAATGTCGTCCACTATAATCCCAAGGACATATTCCTCTGGCTCTTAACCAGGCACCAAACAGGTATTCTGCTGCAAAAATCAGAACCATATATAAGATGCCATGACGCAGTATTCGGTCCTTAACTGTTAGTACCTCCCCTGGCTCTACCCGAAGCCATTTATCCACTGCCTGTCCGATAGGAGATAGAAGAACTCCAAGACCATAGATGGGAAACATTAACAGGGAGGTCTTTCCCATCAATCTCCAATCCCGCATAATAAGGGATTCCATGGAAGTAAATACCACTTCCAGGCACCAGCCAGCAATACCACACTTACAAAAATTTTTACTGATTTGTTTTACTTGATATGCATTTTTCATGATGGCAGTATGTGCTAATGGGTGGGAAATTATTCTTAATTGGGGGGAATTAGTGGATTTTTACTCACATACCTCTTGCGAGGTGTGACGGACATATGCTGCAATTTTTTGTACCGCACGGGAATTTCTACTCACACACCTCTCGCGAGGTGTGACGATGGTGATACAGCGACACTGGTAATGTCCTGTGCATTTCTACTCACACACCTCTCGCGAGGTGTGACAAGCCTAATATGGTATAATATAGATACTAAAATAATTTCTACTCACACACCTCTCGCGAGGTGTGACGACTGGGTTGTGCATGATGGATATCCAGAAACATTCGATTTCTACTCACACACCTCTCGCGAGGTGTGAC
>DEPC01000159.1 GCA_002358555.1 Hungatella sp. UBA3402
CTTTTACTTCATAAATCAAAAATCCTGCATTATATCCTTCTGTATTGGTTTCCATAACACGAGTCAACCTATCCTTATCTTCAATTCCAATCTCCCATACAGGTATCTTTACTTCTCTTGCCTCTTCTCTGTTATTGATAGCTACAACACAACAATTGTTTCCCAAAAACCGTCCATAGCTGATAAACTGATGTCCTGCTGCAAGCTGTTTTATGGAGCCTTTTCTCAATGCTGGGCATCGTTTATGGAGAGCAATCATATATCTATGAAATTCTATCAATTCAAAATTTTCTTTTCCCCAAGGATATGTCCTTCGATTGTCTGGGTCAGTCCAACCACATACTCCAGCTTCATCTCCATAGTATATCGTAGGAGCTCCTGGCCATGTCATCTGAATCAAGACACCTTCCCGAAAGATTCCCATATGGACTCCTATTCCTGCTGCCTCTGGTCCTGCTGTTCCGATACGTCCTACCTTTCGATTTGTTCTAGTCAAAAATCGACTATGGTCATGATTAGACAATTCATTCATGGAAGTTTGTACAGATTGAGTCTGCATCTTGCTCATATGATAAAACATGGAATGAAAAAAAGATTCTCCATTGCCGTACATATTTTCATTGTACTCATCACTATGCTTCTCCATACCTGTAAGAAACCAGGTTACTGGTTCCATAAATGCATCATAGTTCATGATAGTATCCCACTGATCGCCTTGAAGCCAAGAGCTGGGGTCTCCATAATGTTCTGCCAAGATAATCGCATTCGGATTAACCTCTTTTACTGCTTTACGGAAATCTCTCCAAAATTTGTGGTTAAAATCTCCAGTATGTCCTAAATCAGCAGCTACATCTAACCGCCATCCATCAACATTGTAAGGAGGGGATATCCATTTTTTTGCAATCCCTAAAATATATTCATATAACTTGGAAGACTCCTCATAATTTAATTTAGGCAGAGTATCATGTCCCCACCAGCCATCATAGCTATTATTGTAAGGCCAAGAACCTCCTCCAGCAAACTTAAAAAAGGTATGATAGGGGCTTTCTTCTGAAACATAAGCTCCTGATTCATAGTCAGCACTATTTTCATAGATTCTCTCTCTATCCAACCATTTATTAAAAGAGCCACAATGATTGAACACTCCGTCCATAATTACTTTCATACCTCGACGGTGAACTTCTGCCACAAATTGAGCAAAAAATTCATCACTAGCTTTTAAATTCTCTGGGTCTGTAGAGCGAATACGGTATTTTGTAGCATTGTCGTTGTTTGTTGCCCCTTCTTCTACTAGATTTCCTCCATCTTTTACAATCTTTCCATAATGGGGGTCTATATGGTCATAGTCCTGAGTATCATATTTATGATTCGATGGAGACACAAACAGAGGATTGAAATAAATAACCTCTATGCCCAAAAAATGAAGATAATCCAGCTTATTCCAGACTCCCTGCAAATCTCCGCCATAAAAGCAACCAACATCCATAGTGGACGGATTCTGACTCCAATTATTTACCTTATATACAGGTCTTCCGATATAAACATATTCACAGCTTTCCACATCATTAGATGGATCACCATTGCAAAATCGGTCTACAAAAATCTGATACATCACTACTCCCTTAGCCCACTCTGGGGTATGAAAACCAGGAGTAATCCGATAATCAAAGCCTTCCTCTGCTTCTGGGCAAATACCTAATCGATTATAGTAGCAGGACTCCTCTCCTTTTACTATCCGAAAATGATATTTCACTGGATATCCAGGCACTTCCTTTTCCAACTGATAGTAATCAAACATGGAATCAGATTCCGTTTTTATAAGTGGTTCTTCCTCTGTCATTCCTGCTTCTTGATAGTACACATTATCTATATTATCTCTGGCGGTCCGAAAGCGTAAGATTACCTTCTGTCCCTCGTCGGGTTCCGCCGGAATACGAAATTCCTCATTTTCATCAGCAAATAATGCCTGTCTGTTTATTTCCTCCTGATTTGCAAAATTCATACTCACTATCCTTCCTGATTTGCATTTATGTCCATTTTTCTATTTTAAATGATTCTTGCGAATTATACAACACTAAATTCTGACAAATAATATAGTTTTCTATTATAAAATTTTTGTAACCATCTAAATATAATAACTGAATAATAGTATTACGACAAACTTATGAAACTTTTACTTATAAAACTATTAACTGCTGGTTAAAGAAAGTAAAAGAGCCAGCGGGGTAGCTGGCTCTTTTAGGAGAAGGTATTTCGTTTCTTATGGGGTGTAGCAAAAACTATATAATGTATTGGGGGGGTTACATCTATTATAATACCATAGGTTTTTCAATAATCCAAGATTCAGGATTCACAAACTTAACAAAAATATTATAGTATTTTTGTGCATTTTATCTATAATCAAAACATTTGCTCAAATTCTTCCTGCCCGACTTTTTCCTTTTCTAAAAGAACCTGTGTGCATCTGTGGAGGACATATTCATATTCTTGAATCATAGATTTGGCTTTTTCGTAACATTCATCAATAATTCTCTTTACTTCACTGTCAATGGCGGCTGCCACATTCTCTCCATAACTTTTTGTATGGCCAATTTCCCTTCCAATAAATACTTCATCGCCTTCTGTTTCATAGTTAATCATACCAATTTTCTCTGACATACCATACTTGACCACCATAGATTTAGCAATAGCTGTGGCATGTTTGATATCTTGGGAAGCTCCAGTAGTAATATCATCAAAAATCAGTTCTTCTGCAATTCGTCCCCCTAAAGATACCATGATATTTTGGAGCATCTTGCCTTTAGTATTAAACATCTCATCTTTTTCTGGCAAAGGCATGGTATAGCCTGCTGCTCCATTTCCTGTTGGAATAATAGAAATTGTATGCACAGGTCCTACTTCGGGAAGAAGATGGAATAAAATAGCATGGCCTGCTTCATGATAAGCAGTAATTCGCTTTTCTTTATCAGATATCACTCGACTGCGTTTTTCTGTGCCAATCCCCACCTTGATAAAGGAACGGTCAATATCATTTTGACGTACATATGGATGCCCTTCCCTGGCAGCTAAAATAGCAGATTCATTGAGAAGGCTTTCCAAATCAGCTCCTGTGAATCCAGCTGTAGTCCTTGCCACTCGCTCTAAATCTACATCATCTCCAAGAGGCTTATTTTGGGCATGAACCTTTAAGATTTCCTCACGCCCCTTGACATCAGGTCTTCCCACAGTAATTTTTCTGTCAAAACGACCAGGACGTAAAATGGCTGGATCCAAAATATCCACACGGTTGGTTGCTGCCAGAACAATGATTCCTTCATTGATTCCAAAACCATCCATCTCCACCAAAAGTTGGTTTAATGTCTGTTCCCGTTCATCATGCCCGCCGCCAAGACCTGTGCCTCTCTGCCTTGCCACGGCATCAATCTCATCAATAAATACGATACAAGGCGCATTTTTCTTTGCCTCTTCAAACAAATCTCGAACTCTAGATGCACCGACACCAACAAACATTTCCACAAAATCAGAGCCAGAGATACTAAAGAAAGGAACTCCAGATTCTCCTGCAACTGCCTTAGCAAGAAGAGTCTTTCCGGTTCCTGGAGGGCCTACCAAAAGAATGCCTTTTGGAATCCTTGCTCCTACATTGGTATATTTCTGAGGATTTTTAAGAAAATCTACCAGCTCCTCCAAATCTTCCTTTTCTTCTCGAAGTCCTGCCACTTTTTTAAAGTTATACTTGTTGGCATCTCTGCTCAGCTTTGCCCTACTTTTACCAAAATTCATCATTCTGGCATTAGCTCCTCCACCAGATGCTCTGGCATTCATCATCATGAATACCACTACAAGCACTACGCCGGACAATACTACAGGAACAACCATGGACAACAGATAATTTTCCTGGGGGACATTTCCCATGATACATGAGATTCCCTGGTCCATCAGAAATTTCTGTTCTTCCTTCACATCAGCCACATAAACGAGCCGCTGTTCCCCGTCTCTCATGGTCAACAACAGTTCTCCTGTAGGTGTCTCCTTGTTGGGGCGAATCATAACCGATAAAATCTGTCCTTCTTTCGCTGCATGCATATAACTCTGTTGGGTCATGCCCTCGTCACCCATATTTCCTGAAATGCGGAACACTAGAACCATCACTATCATCATTGCCAGCAAAAGCCCTAAGCCGCTTATTGATTGTCGCTGTCTCAACTAACTGCCTCCTTACTGTTCTACTACTCCAATATATGGAAGATTCCTGTACCTTTGGTCATAATCCAGGCCATATCCCACAA
>DEPC01000114.1:0-13167 GCA_002358555.1 Hungatella sp. UBA3402
ACCGCCGTCTCTGGTCATAGGATTCTCTCATATGTTCTACATCTGCATCACCATTTTTTACAGCCGAGATTGCCGCATACTGACTGGTAGTAGGTGCGCACATAATGGCAAATTGATGAATCTTAAGCATCTGTTCCTGAATGATATGGGGAGCTGCTGCATACCCTAATCTCCAACCTGTCATAGCATAAGACTTGGAAAACCCGTTGATTAAAACCGTGCGTTCCTTCATTCCTGGAAACGATGCAATGGACACATGACGCTCTGACCCAAAGGTCAATTCACAATAAATCTCATCGGAAAGTACAAACAAATCATGTTCCAGAATAACCTCTGCAACAGCTTCCAAATCCTCTTTCCTCATAACAGCACCTGTAGGATTATTGGGGAAAGGCATAATAAGAATTTTGCTCTTATCTGTAATTTTTTCACGTAACTTTTCGGTAGTCAATTTAAACTGGTCTTTTTCTTCCAGTTCAATGGGTACTGGCTTTCCTCCTGCCAAAATCGTACAAGGTACGTAGGAGACAAAGCTAGGTTGTGGGATTAAGACCTCATCTCCTGGATTCAGCATAGCTCTTAGTGCAATATCGATTGCCTCGCTGCCCCCTACTGTCACCACAATCTCGGAATCTGGATTATATGTAAGGTTACAGCGACGGTGAAGATAATTGCAAATCTCTGTCCTCAGTTCCTTGAGTCCTGCATTTGAAGTATAAAATGTCCTTCCTTTTTCTAGAGAATAGATGCCTTCTTCCCGAATATGCCATGGAGTATCAAAATCTGGTTCTCCCACACCTAGAGAAATGGCATCCTTCATCTCACTGACAATATCAAAAAATTTTCTGATTCCTGATGGTTCAATATTTACAATGGTATCTGATAAAGGATTTCTCATGGAGTCACCAACATCCTTTCATCTTGAACCTCTTGTACTAGCACAGTACCATGGTCCTTATATTTTTTTAGAACAAAATGGGTAGCTGTGCTCAATACAGACTCCATAGGAGAAAGCTTGTCTGATACAAACTGAGCTACCTCACGCATAGTTCTTCCTTCAATAAATACTGTAAAATCATAAGCTCCTGACATCAGATATACTGCATTAACCTCACTGTACTGATAGATTCTCTCAGCAATCTTGTCAAATCCCATCCCCCTCTGAGGAGTTACCTTTACTTCAATCAATGCTACTACCTTTTCATCACTGGTATTATCCCAATTTATGAGAGTATGATATCCACAGATAATATGCTCTTTCTCCATATCTGCGATTTCATTGGCAACTGCAACTTCGCTCTCTCCTAACAGAATCGCTAAATCCTTAATATCAATCCTGCTATTCTTTTCCATAACTGCTAAAATTTTTTCTCTCACAATGCCCTCCATTCTGCCGCTAATTTGTCGGCATTACTAGAATTTATACTAAATTGTATTTTTTTGATAAAACAACTAAAGCACTCGATAAATCTCATCTTCTCTAGGTCGCTCTAGAAATCCTCGTACCTGGTTATAATAGATTTCCCTTTTGATTCCTGTATTTATCCTGCCAATAGCAGAAGCTGGAAATCCTTTCTGAGAAAACCTCTCTATCAAATCTCCTCCATGGTCTGCCACTGCAAGAACACATCTGGAACTAAGCAAGCGGTAAGGATTTAAATCATATCTTTCACATACTTCTATTGTTTCTTGTCTGATAGGAATTTTGTACAAATCCACTTCAAACCCAGTTGTATAGGCTCCTGATAAATTCCAAAGGGCAGTAAAGATACCGCCCTTGCCAACACTTTCCCATTCCGAAGCTCCATATTCCTGCCATGGAATCGTTTCATCAATCTCAAACTCATCTTTCTGCTGCATCAAACTTATATAATCTCTTGAAAACCAAGACAAAAGCTCATCTTCTCTGGCAAAGGCTATCCTTCTAGCACCTTCTCGCCCTGCATAGCCAACCATCACTAAGTCCTGACCTGCTCTTAAACTTCCCTTTGATTCTCGCTTTATGAGCCTCATTCCCTTAATACCTCGCTTTAATTTCCTGAAACTCCTGGTCCACCGTCCACTCCAAATACTTTGATAGTTGGAGGTACCTCAGGTGCTACCTCTTGGCTAGGAGCAGCTTCTGTCTCTGGTGGAGCAGTTTCAGGCAAAGGAGTGTCTGGCGGTTGTACTGGCAATTCTGCATCTGGAAGTGGAACTGCTGGTGCTGCTGGAATAGCTGGCCCTACCCGATAAATGGCTTTGGAAGCATTATAGGTATCTGTATGGAGAAGAGTTCTCTCAGTCTCCACACCATCTACATATACACATTTCCACAACCTTGATTTTACCCCTTTATGGGCTGACTGCACTCGTACCTGAGTACCAGGGGCAAGAGAAGGGTCAACCCTTGTGATAGGGTCCCCTGGATTCTGTACACTTAAAGTTTCAGACAAAAACTTTAAACTGCGATTGGCTGGCCTGGTTTCTTTTCCGTAGATGGTAAATGTCAATGTCCTGCCACTAGTTCCGCCCTCCACATAAATAGGAGTTTCATAGGGATTCGTCACCTTAATATCTTTATATGTTCCAGCAATAGCTGCATCATTTGATGGTGGCACATAGCCTACTATCATGGAATGATTCTGTCTTTGTGTAATCTCCAGCTCTGCAAATAATGCTGCATTATATAATGTGGTGGCAATTTGACAGACACCACCACCCACACTGTCCACTACCTGACCGTTCTCATATGCAGCGGCTGTAGCATAGCCATTAGCCGTGGTAAATGGCTGCATACATTCATATCCGGACAATGTTTCACCTGGCATCAATACATGGCCATTTATCTTGGAGGAGCCAACCTGCAAATTGGTTGCTCTTGCCCTGCCACTGCTGCTGAAATCTGTGGAAAAAGTTCCCAACACATCTTGAATCTGAGAGAGCATCTCTGTAGTTTTAGCAGGCTCCAACACTATTACTGTGGCCTTTGCCAAAACAGGTTCCTCCAGCCCAGCTTCCAAAGCTGTATTTAACGCTGTCTTTGTTTCCTCTAAGTCAATGGTAAGTCCAGTCTGAGAAGGTGTCACAACAAACTGACCTTCTGTTCTTGTAATAGTGGCATCCACTGGCTCTCTCACCAAAGCAGAACATTGCTCCTCCACAAATCTTGCTACTGCATTATGGTCCACCTTTAAATCAAGCTCTATATCAACAGGATTTCTACTTAAATCTTTCTGTTTCATATAGCGCTCAATAATATTTCCAGTGTGATATTCCCTTACAGATTCTTCTACCACACCTGCATTTTCCCAGTAAAATCCCAGATTTTCTGCTGTAGTCTCTACCACAGTCCCATCTATATCCAGACTGATGGTCTGCCCAGACATACTAGATACATATTCCTGTATCTTTTGTTTTGCTTCTTCTTCCTCTAAGCCTCCTAAATCCTGCCCCCCAACAGAAAAGCCTTCTGGCACTATGGCTGCATGTGCGGTAACAGGCATAAGTAAAATACTAAAAAATATGGCTGCAAATCCTGCTGCCCATATCCATTTCTTCATAAATTCTCCTCAAAACCTTACTTCCATCTGCCGTTTAATAAGTCATGGCACTTAAAATCATGGGTGCTACCATGGCCAAAACTAACAAAATTACAATGATGGAAGATATAATCTTTCTATTTTTCCTATTATTAAAATTAAACATTTCTCTATTCACCTCTTTATTATTCTTCCGTACTGTGAGATAATCTTATCTGTCATTCTGGAAACCTCATTTCTTGTCATAGAATCAATCTGCACAGTTAGACTTATTTTATGATATTTTAGCAATTCACGCAAGACCTGTTTTTGCCTTTTTGAAGCAGGTTGTTCCTTTTTTACTTTGTAAATCAAAGTTTTTGGCAAAAATAATTCTGGCTCTTGCAAAAAATACCTTTTTTTCAATTCTTCATAAAGCCCTGTTGCACTATAAGCATCCTGTAAAGCCCGGTGAACACCTTTCTGTTTTACGCCATAATATATGCAGGCCTCTGTCAAATTCTTCCTCTCTTGTGTAGGCATAAATTTCCTGCACAATGCAAGAGTATCAATCCCCTGCTTTTCAAATTCCATTCCTTGATTGATGGCTGCCCGTTTTAAGAAACTGTAGTCAAACAAAATCCTATGTCCCAACAAAGGAAAGCCCTGACAAAATTCTCTGTACTCTCCAATCACTTCCTCAATTCCAGGAGCATCTACCAACATTTCGTCCGTGATTCCAGTCAATTCCTGAATTTGGCATGTCAAAAGTCGTCTTGGATTTACCAGAACAGCTTTCTCTGCCACCACCTTTCCCTCTACCACCTTTACTGCGCCTATCTCAATAATCTTCTCCAATTTTCGATTAAGACCTGTAGTTTCTATATCAATCGCCACATAGCTGTCTGTTGCCCGAACTATTTCTTCTTGTCTTTTCATCTGTGCTGTCTCTCCGTTTCGGTCACAATTGTCTTGTCGCAATTTCCTAATGTCTATACATTTCGTCTGTTGTCTCATTCCCATTTTATAAAATACAACAGAACATAATTAGTTTCTAATCACTATCCAACTACCTCTGTCCTAGCATTATAGTTCAAAGGACTTCTATTTTGGTAATCAAATAATATCATTTTTCCATCTCCCATCACTTCCACATGGGCCATTTTGCTTATTTGTCTGGAATCATAGGATTCGTAACCTTTTAAATATCTTGGATTTTGACTTTCTTCAATAAAAAACTGTTTTATTCTTGTTTTATAGTATCCCTGCTCTCTTGCAAATTTGGGTCTACTTTTTACATTCTCTCTTAGATAAAGGTCATACATCAAAATATCTCGATAAATTTCTATTCTCTGAGGCTCTTGCTCCTGTAGAAACTGAAATAAAATCTCATATCTGGCCAAACGACTATGATTTATCTCAAAAAATCCCTGCTTTCTGTAGTAATCTGCCATAGATTCAAACATAATATAAGGGGACTGCCATTTATTCTCCATCTCTCTCAATGTATAGCTGAATTGGTTACTGTTATAGTACACCTCCACCATTTCCTCCACTCTCTTTAAGCGAAGTACTTCTTCATAATCTAACCATTTAGTGAATAGTACCTCATAGGGAGGTTCTTCATGATAATTTAATCCATATATTTCAGCCATCTCTTCCATATGAGAGCCTTTCAGCACCTTCAAAAATCCAAGCTGAAGCTGTTCAGGTCTCATACGATATACCTTATCAAAAGACTGACAAAAGCTTTCAAAATCTTCATAGGGCAAACCAACAATCAAATCCAAATGTTGATGGATATTGCCAAATGTTTTTATCTTTCTCACATTTTGCTCAAGCTGTACCAAGTTCATATTTCTGTGTATTTCCTCAATAGTTTTGGGATTAATAGTCTGCACTCCAATTTCCAATTGAACCTGGCCTGGCCTCATATGTTCAAGCAACTCCAGTTCCTCGTCACTCAATAAGTCTCCTGAAATCTCAAAATGAAAATTTGTCACCCCATTATCCTTTTTGAGTAGGTATTTCCATATTTCTATGCAATGACTTTTTTTGCAGTTAAATGTCCGGTCAATAAACTTTACCTGGGGCACCTTCCATTTTAAAAAGAAATCCAGCTCTTGTTTTACCAGTTCTAGACTTCTAAAGCGCACTCTCTTATCTATGGAGGATAAACAATAACTGCAAGAATAGGGACATCCTCTGCTGCTTTCATAATACACGATTCGATGCTCCATTCCTTCTAAGCTTTGATAGGGAAAAGGAATGGTATCCATGCACAAAGGAGGTCTTTGAGCTGTTGCTATAATAGAGCCAGATTCACAGCGAAAAATAATTCCCAAAATCTGTGCCAAATCTTTCTTTGAAACATGCCCAAATTCCAAATATTCATAGTAATCGATTAGTTCTGAAAAGGTTTCTTCCCCTTCTCCTACCATAATTCCTGTTATCTCTGTTTCCTTCTTTAGCACTTGTTTCCCATTATAGGAGACCTCTGGACCTCCCAGCCAAATGGCAGTCTTTGGCAGTACCTTGATAAGATTTCTAGCTATCTGGAGTACAAACTGGATATTCCAGATATAACAGGAAAATCCTATCATATCTGGTTTTCTTTTATAGATATCCTGCAAAATTCCATCTATTTGTTGGTTAATCGTGTATTCTCCAATATCAATCTCTGTTCTTAGCTCATTGTGATTCTTTCTTTTGCTATCTGCATAAGATTTCAAACTGTAAACTGCCAAATTAGAATGAATATATTTTGCGTTAATAGCTGCCAACAATATTTTCATTTTTACTGTTCCTGTCTTTACTTAAACCTTTAAAATATGGTATCCTGCCGCTTTAGTCAAACGATTCATGATTGCCTGTCCTAAATGCTTCTGTGCAAAGCTTTCTGAATAAATAATATCCACATCAAGCTCATCAAATTCCCTCAGCACTCCAAAAAGATTATGTGCAATCATCTCCTCCTGCTCTCGTTTCCCTAAGCTTCGGATTTCAACGTCCAAAGGATATAAATTCCTTGTTTCATTTGTACAGATAATTCCTACTTTATGTCCTCTAGCTATCTCTTCATATGCCAGACGATTGATGGTTTCTACTACCTTGGAGTTATCATCATTTCTTGCTGTTTCTTTTATCTGTTGTGTTTCATTTTCCACCAATATCAATTCTGCTTTTGGAGCATAATGGCGATACTTCATTCCTGGAGCTTTTGGCTTTGCCCCCTCTTTCATAGGCTCCAAAATGGCTGGATCTATTTGCACCTCTCCCACAGTTTCCCACAGCATTTCTATGGTAATCGCTCCTGGTCTTAACAAAACTGGCACTTTTCCTGTTGCATCTACAATCGTGGACTCCAATCCAATCCCCACAGGGCCGCTGTCTAAAATCATCTCAATCCGCCCATTCATATCTTCAAATACATGCTCTGCTGTAGTTGGACTGGGACGACCTGATACATTGGCACTGGGAGCTGCGATTGGCACTCCAGATAATTCAATAAGATAATTAGCAACTGGGTCACTGGGCATCCGCACAGCTACAGTATCCAATCCACCTGTAGTCTGGTAAGGGACAAGGGTGCTTTTGGGAAAAATTATAGTCAAAGGTCCTGGCCAGTACTTCTCTATCAATCCCTCTGCTGCTTCTGGAATCTCTGAAACCAATATTTTTAAATCTGAGACATTTGCTATATGAGCAATCAGAGGGTTATCCGATGGTCTTCCCTTGGCAGCATAGATTCTTTCCGCTGCCTCCTCTTTTAATGCATTGGCTCCCAATCCATACACAGTCTCAGTAGGAAATGCAACCAAACCTCCTTGACGGATAATATTAGCTGCTTCCACCATCTCAGGCACATGAAGGTTTGTTTTATTGATTTTAACCAACTTAGTCTTCATAAAAACCTTCTTTTCTTTTAGAATATCAATTTCTTGTTTCTTGGGGAAATCATACCACAGATATAGATAAAAATGCAACAGATAAGCTATAGTTCTTTTTTTTGGCTTTTGGGATATATTTTAATCAAGAACCCTGTCTGGAGCAGGCTTTGAATCCTACAAATAATAAACATTTACCTACAGAAAAGCATCTCCTGCAATCAGGTGTAGAGCTGATTATGACACTTCTCCTACTTTTCTTTATCTATCATCTGTCCCGCCAGGCAGCTATGCTGACCTCCGCCAATGCTGCTTCTTCCAGACAAGCATCATCTTCTCCGGTGGTTGTGATTGACAGCGGTCATGGAGGATGGGATCCTGGAAAAATCGGCATTGATGGCAGTCTGGAAAAAGAAATAAATCTCCAGATTGCTCAAAAGCTGAAAAGCTACCTGGAGGCTTCTGATATTACAGTTGTTATGACAAGGGATGGTGATTATGGATTCTATGAAGAAAATGCGAAGAATAAGAAAGCATCTGATATGAAGGGACGGTGCGATTTAATCAATCAGGCCTCCCCTGTCCTCACAGTCAGTATCCACCAAAACAGTTACCATGAGGAGTCTATCAATGGAGGCCAAGTTTTCTATTACAAAAAATCAGAACATGGAAAACATTTAGCAGAAATCCTCCAGAAACGTTTTGACTTTGTTTTAGGAGAGAATAACAAACGCTCAGCAAAAGCCAATGACAATTACTATCTACTGCTTCATGTCCGTTCTCCGATTGTAATTGTGGAGTGCGGCTTCTTAAGCAACAAACACGAAGCCACACTGTTGAATTCTCCAGAATACCAGGACCGACTGGCCTGGACTATTCATATGGGAATTTTAGAATACATTAACACTCAACAATAACTATATCAGATAGGGATGACTCCCACCATTAGGCGGTGAGGAGCTTTCCTGTATCCGTGGCGGGAGTCAATCCCCATCTGATATGCCTTTAACCTATGGCCGCCTTCTTTCATTGTAATCTACCACTGCATCTTCTAGCAATTCGTCCATATACATCGCCAAAATGCTGGTGCGGTCATACTCTTGCCATAATTTATAACTATATTCCTGCTGAATGAAATCTCGAATTTCAAATGCTTTTCCTGCTGTTGCCTGAACATTTAACTCTGCATATAATTCTGCCATTTCCTTGATATCCTGAGTATCCAATTCCCTTCCTTCCAACTCTCGAAAAGCATCTTTATAAAATTCTTTATGTAGAAAGTCTTGAGCATACCACTCGAAATCTTGCAGATTTTGGTCTGGATTTCCCTTTCGTTCTGCCCAAGCTGACACATCAGTTATTTCTGTTCTATAAAAATAGTTTTCTGGTCCAAAAAATTGAAGGACTCCGTATTGGCATGGAGCAATAGACAGGGCAGATGTAACAATCTCATCAATATCATAGTCTATAGAGGACTTATAATGCTGTACATGGAGATGGCCACTTAAAAATAATCCCACGCCCCATTCATCTAGTTTCTGTTCCAATTCTTCTGCATGTTCAATCGTACAATCTTTTACATAGACTTTGCTCTCGTCCAAAAGATTATGGTGAGCCACCGCAATCACACGACGCCCCTCCTCCCAGGCCTGGTTGAGCTGCTCGTCCATCCACTGATAGGTATCTGTTCTAATCATACCGCCTACCATGGCCCCTTTTTCATATTGGCAACTATCCAACATAAGCAGCCAAGTTCCATCTATCAATTCATATAAATAGCTTAGAGAGGAGGGATCCCGACTCAATGCTTCTTTATAGCCAAAATTTTCATAGATTTTAGCAAATTGTTCTGGGCTGGTGGGTTCTGCTGGAACTCTGTCATCTCCTTTATAGGATGCTGCTTTGACATTGTTGATATCGTGATTTCCTGGAATTACAACCACAGGGATACCTGCTGTTTCTACTCTCTCCAACTCCTGAGCCAATACCTCCTGGCTAACTCGCTCTCCATTGAGTGTTAAATCGCCTGCTAGAATCAATACTTGAGGTCGCTTCTTAATCACTTGGTCCAAAAATGCATCCATAATCTCCCACACATAGGGAACCATCTTGCCGTCCTCATTGCCAGCCATCTCCTGAAATGCATTTCCAAAGTCTGTCAACTCCTTGGCTAAGTAATGAATATCAGATGCAATAACAATCTCTGGATTAACAGTCAAAGTTTCTGTAGCCAGTTCTGGAAGCTGAAGTGGCTCAATTGTAATATCTTCTGGAGAAAGGTTAGGAGCTGTAGGTCCTTGCTCAATCTCCTCCTCAGTATCTTTCTCTATAATAATATCAGACCCTGCTACATGCTCTCCCTGGTCTGATTCTAAATAGGAACATCCACTTAGTATCATGATTCCCGCATATAGCCATAATGTCCATTTCTTCTTTCTGCAACTGCTCTTGTCAATCATTTCAACCTCACAATATCCCAGATAGATGCTGGTTCAAAACCTAGCTTCCAGCATCCGACTCCGGCCAGATCGTATTCTTTAATCAAATCCATCTTAAGCCCTAATGAAGTGGCTTCTTCCATCCAGATTTGCTTTAATCCTTCATCTGTCTCAAGCTTTCCGTAATATTGTCCTAGTTCCTCCTGCCAATACAAATCCACATTATTTTCTTTCACCCAAATTTGAGCATTTTGAATCCCCATAGCTGAAGATGTTGTCTTTCCGTCCTTTTCTGTCCAAATTCTAGTATAAAATGGCAATGCATTAATAACTTTCTCTTTTGGAACTAGTGCCAAAGTTCTCTCTATTCCTTCCCTTACATAAGGATAAGAAGCTACTGAGCCTGCCTCTCCACCTGCATAATGCTCATCATATCCCATGATAATCACATAATCTGCCACTCGTCCCTGCTCTGCTCGATTATAAAAAGCATTATATGGCGCAGGAACATAGTTGTCCACAGATAAGATAATCCCTTCATTGCGACATGAAACAGAAAGTTCCCGAATAAACTGAACATAATGAGGCCCTGCTGACTCTTTAATACCTTCAATATCCAAATTGATTCCATCTAAATTATAAGTTTTTACATCTGCCATCAATTTAGCGATCAATCGACTACGAACAGATGTCTGGGCAAATAGAATCTCTGAATTTACATTCTCTCCCATATTAAAATTATCTAGAGCTGCCCATACCTGCATACCTAGAGCATGAGCTTTATCTACATAGCTGCGGTCAGCATAAGAATGATAATTTCCTTTATTGTCCGTCAGAGCAAACCAGGTGGGAGCAATGACATTCACTCCTGAAGTGTTGGCAATCAATTCTTCCATAGCCTCATTGGCCTCTGTACTGGTCACTTGATGCCATACAAGACATACCTTCTGATTCATAGAAATATTAGTATATTCGGGAAGTACCATAGTACAGGGATTTTCTCTTGTTCCCATATTATGAATTACCTTGCTCTTGAGATATCCTGTGTATCCATCTTCTGTTCGGACTTTTGTCCAAATCTCTGCTTCCTCTAAAATTACAAGAGTCTCACCCTTTTCTATATAAGTGAGTATTGGACTTTTAATATCTCCTTCCACTCGGACTGGAGACCGCTTATTAGCAGTACCTATGTAACGTGGCTCCCATCGATTATCTAAATAAATCCTCTTATACTCTCCACTGCTGTAGCTTCGGGCCTCTACTGCGGTATAATTGTTGATAAGCCCCATAGTCAGATAAATTTCTTCTCCTTCAACAAGAAGAAGTGGTGCTCCAGTACTTCCCATAGTTCTCTTGTCTGCATAGACAATCGTATCTGGAAGCGTATATACCAACAATTTCTCGATATTATCCCAGTAGAATTTTTCATTGACATGGTTATTAACCCAGTCAAGAGGCAGATAAATCTGGCCATCTCTGACAATTCCCTTTGCATCCTGTAAATCTTCATTGAAAAAGATAGCTATCTCTTCTCCTCGAACTCCCAACACTTCTCCTAAATCTGCTGGCTCCTTTGATGGAAAAAACCGTTTTGCTACTGTCCATATGCCAATCCCCATAATTCCTAGGATAATCAGTGCAATTATTATGAAAATGGGAATTCGTTTGTCCTTCAAGTTTTCTCCTCCTATATGCCTGAATAGTCTTTATTTCCTTAGTATAGCATATTTTTATTGGACTGTATCTTAATTTTTTTTTAAGCCATATAGGACTTTCTTTGATGTAGTTCTAAAACAAAAAAATGCCACATCAAGCATGGAACAGGTAGATATATTTTTATCTCCTATATTTATATACTTCATATGGCAATCGTTCAGCCTTATTGCTGCTTTCAACTCAATCTGTGTTTTAAGCTTAATCATCAAAAAGAAGCTGTTGCAAAACGGCAATTAACACAATATATCATAACTATTATTATTGTATAATTGCTTCATGTTACAACAACTTCTTGTCACTTTTCTAAAATAATTCCCACCCACCCACGCCCCATAAACCTATTGGCTGCAGGCTGAATCTGGTATTCTCCTGGGGCTCCCCTACAAATTATCGGTTGTAGACCCTATCAAAATGAATTTCTTTTAAAATTCCATCTTCTGTACCTACATAATCACACATATAAAATGCGCCATCTTCACGAACCTGAAAGATTTTCCCCCAATCTTTCTCTTCTGCTCTCTGTCCGTCAATATAGACAAGGATACCCTTTGATTCAAGTCTTTTAATACCATCTAAGTAATGTTGTTCCTCTGTCGTATATTTCATCTGACTGTCCTTTCTTTTGTGTTTATTCACTGTTATGCTTTTCCAGTTCTTTTTTGGAGGTTTTTTTGTGACACATTGCCTGAAAAAGAACTTTGTTCCAGTGCCTTTTCCATCCATCCCATCAGTGGCCTTGTGATTGTAAATGCATCTGCTGAAAAAGGTATCTGCAAAACCTCTGGCTTCCGCCTTTTATTCCATTCTTTTCTGGATTCTTCACTGCCAAACGCAGAAAAAAATTGCCAGCTTCTGTTTCGCTTGGATTCCTTTGCTTCTGCAAATTCCCAAAATGCATCTATCTGCCACTCACTAAAAGATACCACGGCCCACACTGTGTTGCATCGCATGAATTCTACAAAAATTTCTTCCCTTATGGTTCCGAAATCAATCACCACTTCCTGATATCCTGTCTCCATACATTTCATAAGCTGGCTGCTCTCTGCCTGAGAATAATAGTCTACTTTCTGGATTCGGAAACACTCTTTCACTTCCATCTGCCCTGTACACTGTTTTCTAAATCGGCTGAAATCTCCATGATTGTTCCATTCCAGTACTGCAGTCTTTCTTCCCCATACTCCCTGTAAATAGTTGGCCAGTAACAAACCAAGATGAGTCGTTCCTACCCCTCGTCCAACACCTACAATTCCTATAACCTCAGTCTTGTTGTCCTTTCTATTAGAAAACTTTGAGAATCTTATTCCCATTAAATTCCTCCTGGTTTGTATTGATATCATTCTTTTTCAGAAGTCCTCTACATAATTTTGAGAAAGGCAGCTTTACTTATTGTGGCATTCCCTCTTACACCATAAAGAATTATAACTTCTACTATCTTCAATATATAGCTATAATACTTTAACTATTAAAATTGCTGTTTCAAGAACGCCAAAGGCGTTTGTGGCAGCGTGTTGGTCAGCTCAATCTTTCCACACACCTGTCATTATCAGATGGGTGATTGACTCCCACCATGGATACAGGCAAGCTGCTCAACTTCTATAGAGGCAGGAGTCATCCCTATCTGATATA